>JAEZEY010000157.1 GCA_023432845.1 Pseudomonadota bacterium | reverse complement strand
GCGCCGGAACCGGCGCCAAGGCACAGTCCCGCGATCAGGCCGGCGGCCAGGCTGGCCGCCAAGCCGCGACGAACGTTCAAGGCAACGCGCCTCCGGACGCTTTGTGTTGTCTCGGCCATCTGATAGGAAACGGAAGGAATTTGAAGCCTCGCGGTCACAGCGGCAGTCTGTGCCAGCGCGGTTAATGAGCCCTGAACGCCTCGCTTTTCGACCCAATCCATCGAAGTTCCGAAGCCAATGGTGAAACAGAAGAAGCCCGTCGTCGTCGTCACCCGCAAGCTACCCGAAGCGATCGAGCTGAGGATGCGGGAACTGTTCGATGTCCGCCTCAACGCCGACGACAAGCCGATGAGCGCGGCCGACCTCGGCGAGGCGGTCAAGACCGCCGACGTGCTGGTCCCGACCGTGACCGACAAGATCGACGCGGCGCTCCTGTCCAAGGCCGGCGAGCAGTTGCGGCTGATCGCCAACTTCGGCAACGGCGTCGACAATATCGACGTGGCGACCGCGGTTCAGCGCGGTATCACCGTGACCAACACGCCGGGCGTGCTGACCGAGGATACCGCCGACATGACCATGGCGCTGATCCTCGCCGTGCCGCGGCGGCTGACCGAGGGCGCGCAGGTGCTCACCTCCGACAATGACTGGAACGGCTGGTCGCCGACCTGGATGCTCGGCCATCGCATCTGGGGCAAGCGTCTGGGCATCATCGGCATGGGCCGCATCGGCCAGGCGGTGGCGCGCTGGGCCCGCGCTTTCGGCTTGCAGGTGCACTATCACAACCGCCGCAAGGTCGCGCCGAAGATCGAGGAAGAACTCGACGCGACCTATTGGGACAGCCTCGACCAGATGCTGGCGCGCATGGACATCGTGTCGGTGAACTGCCCGCACACGCCGGCGACGTTCCATCTGCTGTCGGCGCGGCGCCTGAAGATGCTTCGGCGCGAAGCCTACATCGTCAACACCGCGCGCGGCGAAGTCATCGACGAGAACGCGCTGGCGCGCATGCTCGAAGCCGGCGAACTCGCCGGCGCCGGTCTCGACGTGTTCGAGCACGAGCCCGCGGTCAATCCGAAGCTGGTCAAGCTGGCCAAGGCGGGCAAGGTGACGCTGCTGCCGCACATGGGCTCTGCGACCCTGGAAGGTCGCATCGACATGGGCGAGAAGGTCATCATCAACATCAAGACCTTCATGGACGGGCACCGGCCGCCGGATCGCGTGCTGCCGAGTATGTTGTAGGCAGAGGCCGGCGGCCTTCCTTCTTGAAGACGGCCCGCTTGCGCGGGCCTGGTGCGCCGGATCGAGTCCTGCCGAGTATGTTGTAAGTGCGGAGGCGCGGCTTGTAGCCCGGATGTAGCGCAGCTAAATCCGGGAGCGGCCGCCCCGCATTGCGCTTCGCTCCATGCGGGCTACGGGTGTCGCGCGAACCGCGTCTTCACTCCTGCGGCGCGCGGCGGCGCTCGCTGGAATGCTGCTCCGAGCGCATCATGCGTTTGAAATACATGCCGCGATGGCCGCATTTCGGACACGGCACGGAGAACTCCATCGCCACGTTGCCGGGCTTGGCGATAAAGATCGGCGCGTTGCACTTGAGACAATCGACGATACCGCGGTCGCGCGGAGTACTCTGACTATGCTGCACGTGTGACATGGCACTGAACCCACCTCACCGGTTCCGGATAGATAAAAGCTCGACCGGAATTGAGTTCAGTTTGACCGAAAAATGCTGGGCCGCCGTTAAGCGGATGGCAACGGAACCGTTAAGATCGGTTAGCGATAAGGGATGCCAAGCGGACAATGCGCAGCCGCGTTAAATCGCGCCAACTATCGTAACGCCGAAGATGCCCCCGCGCCGCTGAGCGGATTGTCCCTGTCCCAGGCATAATCGAGCGTTTCGAAGCGCATCGAGCGTGCATCGATCATCAACAGACGGCCGACCAGCCCTTCGCCGAAGCCGACGATCTCGCGGATCACCTCGATCGCCATCATCGAACCGAGAATGCCCGGCAGTGCGCCGAGGATGCCGGCTTCCGAGCAGGTCGGGATCGTGCCGGCCGGCGGCGGCTCCGGGAATAAACAACGATAGGTCGGGTTAGGTATGCCGTCGCCGCGTCGCTCATGCGCGCGGATCGTGGTCAGCGATGCATCGAACACGCCGAGCGCGGCGGTGACGAGCGGCTTCCCCGCGGCGAAACAGGTGTCGGACACCAGATAGCGCGTTTCGAAATTGTCCGAACCGTCGGCAACGATGTCGTAGCTCTCGATCAGCGGCAGCGCGTTGCCGACGTTAAGGCGCTCGTTGTGCACCTCGACCTTCACATGCGGATTGAGGCGAGCCAGCGCGTCGCGCGCACGCTCCGCCTTGGAGGCGCCGATATCGTCGGTGGAGAAGATGACCTGACGCTGCAGATTGGACAGTGCCACCTCGTCGTCATCGACGATACCGATGGCGCCGACGCCGGCGGCGGCGAGGTAGAGCAGCAACGGCGCACCGAGACCGCCGGCACCGACGACGAGGACGCGGGCGGCCTTCAGCTTCGCCTGACCGGGACCGCCGACCTCGCGCATGACGATGTGGCGGGCATAGCGTTCGAGTTCGTCGCGGCCGAGCGGGGGAAGGTTTGTCATTGCCGTCAATTTAGCACTCAAATGCCCCGAAACGAGCCGGTTAATGCAATTTTCGGGCGGCGCTTGCGCCCCCAACCTGTTCGGCTAAGGTGCCCCGATTGGCTAGCATTGAGTAAACGGCATGCGTTTCGGACCCATTTTGGCGGTGACGGCGGCGCTGGCGCTCGGCTCCGGTACGGCCGCCGCGCAGCCGAACGGGCCCGACGCCGCGCCCTATCCGATCGAGGACGCCGCCCCCGCGCGTCGGCCGGCCGCGGCCAAACCGGCCCCCGACAAGAACGAGGCCAAGCCCGCACCGGCGGTCGTGCTGCCGCAGCCGAAACCCGAGACGCTCAGGATCCAGCCCGCCGCCGCTCCTGCCAATCACGCAGCCAAGGAGCCGGTCAAAGAAGCTGCCAAAGATGCGAACAAGGACACCAGCAAGGAATCGACGCTCAAGGACGCCCTCAAGAACGAGGTCAAGCAAGGCGACACGCTTTATGGCAACGCCGCCGATGAGCGCCTGCTGATCCAGGCGGCCTTGCTGTGGGCCGGCGACTTCACCGGCGCCGCCGAGAAAGGCGACGATCCGCTCGCGGCAGCCATCAAGAATTTCCAGAAGCGCAAGAACTACAAGGTCACCGGCACGCTGACGGATCGCGAACGCAGCGAGCTGATCGGCGCGGCGAAAAATTATCAGGACGAATTCGGCTGGCACGTCGTCGTCGATCCGGCAACCGGCATCCGCATCGGCCTGCCGACCAAGATGGTGCCGCTGGCGCGCCAAGGAAAGCGCGGCACGCACTGGTCGTCGCGTTACGGCGACGTACAAATCGAAACCTTCCGCATCGCCGATCCGGCGCTGAAGCTGTCGGCGCTGTTCGAGCGCGAAAAGCAGGAGCCTGCGACGCGCAAGGTTGAATACAGCATCCTGCGTCAGGACAGTTTCTTCGTCAGCGGCCTGCAGGGCCTGCGCAAGTTTTCCGTGCGCGCGCAGATCCGCAATGGCGAGGTACGCGGTTTCACCATGCTGTACGACCAGGCGATGGAAGGCATCGTCGCGCCGGTGATGGTAGCCATGGCGTCGGCCTTCTCGCCGTTTCCGCAGCGCGCCGCACCGTTCGCGACCTTGCCGAAGTCGGTCGAGTACGGCAGCGGGCTCATCGTCAGCGCGCAGGGCCACATCGTCACCGATGCGCGATTGACGCAAGGTTGCCAGGTGATCGTCGCCAACGGCTTCGGGGATGCCGAGCGCATCGCCGACGACAAGGACAGGGGATTGGCGCTGTTGCGCGTTTACGGCGCGCGCGCTTTCACGCCGCTGGCGCTGCCGCGTCATACGGCGGCGACCAAGGGCGACGTCACCATCGCCGGCATTCCCGATCCGCGCGCGAATGACGGCCGCGCGACGCTCACCGAGATCAAGGCGAAGCTTGCCGGCCCCGCGCTCGAACTGCGCGACTCGGTGCCGATGGCGGGCTTTTCAGGCGCGGCGGCGATCGACGGCAGCGGCCGCTTCATCGGCCTTACCGAAATGCGCAATGCCGTGCTCGCCAGCATCGCGCCCGCGGTGCCGCCGGTGCGCCTGGTGCGCGCCGATCAGATCCGCGGCTTCCTCGATGCGCACAAGGTGGCGCAGCCTGCGGCCTCGACGACAGACCCGCGCGACGCGGTGGTGCGGGTTATTTGCGTCCGCGAGTGAAAGGGCAATAACTCCGTTCGTCCCCACGAAAGTGGGGACCCAGACGTAAGCCAAGCACAACAAGAAAAACTGGGCCCCCCCATGCGCGGGGGCGGACGGAG
>JAEZEY010000049.1 GCA_023432845.1 Pseudomonadota bacterium | reverse complement strand
GCCTTGAGCAGGCCCTTGGCGTCGGCCGCGTCATAGGGCGCGATCACGACCAGACCGGGCACGCTGGCGTACCAGGGACCGTAGTTCTGGCTGTGCTGGGCAGCGACCCGGCTGGCGGCGCCATTGGGCCCGCGGAACACGATCGGGCAGCCCATCTGGCCGCCGGCCATGTAGAGCGTCTTCGCCGCCGAATTGATGATCTGGTCGATCGCCTGCATCGCGAAGTTGAACGTCATGAATTCGACGATCGGCTTGAGGCCGGCGAGCGCCGCGCCGACGCCGAGACCGGCAAAGCCGTGCTCGGTGATCGGCGTGTCGATGACGCGCTTTTCGCCGAATTCCTGCAGCAGCCCTTGAGTGACCTTGTAGGCGCCCTGATATTCCGCGACCTCTTCGCCCATGACGAACACGACCTCGTCGGCGCGCATCTCTTCGGCCATGGCGTCGCGCAAGGCTTCGCGCAAGGTCATCTGCACCCTCTCGGTGCCTTCGCGAATGGATGGGTCGTTGGCCGGCTGAACCGGCGGCGGCGCCAGCGCGGTTTCGGGCTTGGACTGCGGCGCGGCCTTCTCCGGGGCGGCGGGCGGCGCACTCTCGGCGGCCTTTTGCTGGGCAGCCGGCTTTTCGGCCTTCGTGTCGCTCTTGATGTCGCCGGCTTTCTCGCCATCGGCGAGAATGACGGCGATCGGCGTATTCACCGCGACGTCCTGGGTGCCTTCAGGGACCAGAATCTTGCCGAGGGTGCCTTCGTCGGCGGCTTCCACTTCCATGGTCGCCTTGTCGGTCTCGATCTCGGCGATGATGTCTCCGGATTTAACCTGGTCGCCCTCCTTCTTCAGCCACCTGGCGAGGTTGCCCTTCTCCATCGTGGGCGAAAGCGCGGGCATGAGAATATCGGTCGGCATGGGCGCAACTGTTTCCTGATCACACGCTCAGCGCGGCTTAACGGTAGATATCGGTATAAAGCTCGGAGACGTCCGGCTCGGGATCGTGGGTGGCGAACTCGGCCGAGTCGTTGACGTAGTCGCGCACTTCGGCGTCGATCTTTTTCAGTTCGTCTTCGGTCGCGAACTTCTTCTCGATGATACGAGCGCGCACCATGTCGATCGGATCGTGCGTCGTTCGGACCTTGTCCACTTCCTCGCGCGTGCGGTACTTCGCCGGGTCGGACATCGAGTGGCCGCGATAGCGATAGGTGAGCATCTCGAGGATGTAGGGGCCCTTGCCGTCGCGACACCAGGCGACGGCCTTGTCGCCGGCGGCCTTCACTGCGCGCACATCCATGCCATCGACCTGCTCGCCCGGAATGTTGAACGAGACGCCGCGCTTGGAGAAGTCGGCCTGCGCCGAAGCGCGGCTGACCGAGGTGCCCATGGCGTAGCGATTGTTCTCGATCACATAGACGACAGGCAGCTTCCAGAGCTCGGCCATGTTGAAGCTCTCGTAGACCTGGCCCTGGTTGGCTGCGCCGTCACCGAAATAGGTGATCGAGACGTTGTCATTGCCGCGATAGCGGTTGGCGAAGGCGAGTCCGGTGCCGAGGGGCACCTGCGCACCCACAATGCCGTGCCCGCCGAAGAAGCCCTTCTCCTTCGAGAACATGTGCATCGAGCCGCCCTTGCCCTTGGAGTAGCCATGGGCGCGGCCGGTAAGTTCGGCCATGACGCCCTTGGCTTCCATGCCGGTAGCGAGCATATGGCCATGGTCGCGATAGCCGGTGATGACCTGGTCGCCGTCCTTCAGCGCCATCTGCATGCCGACGACGACCGCTTCCTGGCCGATATAGAGATGGCAGAAACCGCCGATGAGGCCCATGCCGTAGAGCTGACCCGCCTTCTCCTCGAAGCGGCGGATGGTCAGCATGATCTTGTAGGCCGAGAGGTCCTGATCCTTGGAAAACTCGACTATGGGCGTTACCGGGCCCGGCGAGTCTGACTTTGCACCGCTGGATTTGGTGCTGGCAGCCTTGCTGCTGGAGGATGCTGCGGAAACAGCCGGCATGGAGACTCCCTAGACGACTGGCCTTTGCGGCCTTGGCAAAGCCGGTCCTAACATTTTGCCGACGCACGATCTTTTCAAAAAAAGGCAGCGCTGCGCCGTTTTCGTGCGCGGCTCCGAAAAGACCCCGGCTGTTCGTGGTGGCCCCACGCAATCCTGTCGATTCAGATAGCCCAAATTGCGGGGGCGCGGAAGCGCCCGGACCTCGCCGCTGCAATGCAGCGAAGGGTGGCGGCCAAGGGTTTTCGCTTATCGAAATTCGGCGTCAGCGCGGCGTGAGCAAAAGTGTCACATCGCGGGGATCGGCAAAGCCGATCAGGGCGCGGGCGCGCTCGTCCAGCATGTCGGGATCGATCTTGTCGGCACGCAACAGCGCCACCCGCCGTTCCCACAGCGACTTCTCGCTCCTGATCTGGGCCAGTTCCGTCTGCATCAGGGCGAGTTGCTGCTCGATCTCCTGCTGCGCGCGCAGGCCGCGGTTGCCGGTGAAGGCGTTCACGGCAAAGTAGCCGATGAAGGCTCCGGCAAATAGGTAGAGACCGATCACGGTCAAGATGGCGTGGCGGCGGCGGTGCGAAACCATGACGGGCAAATTGCCGCAATGGCGTTAAGGCGGGTTTAAAACCCGCCTCCTGCCTTCGCCATCCGAAAGCCTCGCCGGCGGCTTATCGCGCGGCCTTGAGGGC
>JAEZEY010000498.1 GCA_023432845.1 Pseudomonadota bacterium | reverse complement strand
AAATGGGCGCGCGGAAGCCGTATTCAAGCTGCCAGTTTACTTGACGGCGTTGATCTTTTCGAGCGCGCCCTTCGGCCACTCTTTGCCATACTTTTCGAGGTACTTCTTTTGTGCGTGCTGGCGGAAGGCGTTCTGGTCCGGCGTGTAGACCTGCTTGCCTTCCTTCTTGAAGAAATCGATCGCTTCCTGCTGCTGCTGGTCGTATTTGGCCGCGTTGGCGTCGAACGCCTTGTCGGCTTCGGCGCGGAGTTTCGCCTGCTGCGCCGGCTTGAGGCTGGCCCAGGTCTTCTTCGACACGGCGAGCACGTCATAGCCGATGACGTGGCTGGTCAGCACGAACTGCGACGTCACTTCATGGAACTTCATGGTGCGCGCCGTCACCAGCGGATTGTCCTGGCCGTCCACCGCGCCGGCCTGCAGCGCCGTGTACAGTTCAGCGAAGGCGACCGGGGTCGGATTGGCGCCGATCGACTCGCCGAGGAACTGCCAGAACTCGCCCGGCGGCATGCGCAGCTTCATGCCGGCAAGGTCGGCGGGCGTGTTGATCTTCTTGGTCGGCTTCAGGTTGACCTGACGCGCGCCGAAATAGACCGGCCGGATGATCTCGATGCCGAGCTTATCGCGCGCCATGTCGATGAACTCCTTGCCGATATCGCTTGCGAAGGTGGCCTTGAGGTGCGCGTAGTCGCGGAACAGATAGGCCGACGTCAGCAGCGACCAGGCCGGAATCTGCTTGGAGATATCCGCCGGCGCGAGATTGCACAATTCGAGATTCTCGCGCTGCAGGGCGACGAGCTCGGTGCCTTGCTTGAACAGGGTGTTGGTCCAGTAGAACTCGATCTCGAAGTCGTCCTTCATCGCGGCGGCGAGGGCCTTGAAGCCTTCGGCGCGCAGATCGGTCTCGGAGGGAGCCAGGCTGAGCTTGTATTTCGGCTTGGCCTGCGCGTGGGCCGGGATCGCGCCGCCGAGCGCGAGAAGCGAAGCGCCGCCGGCCAAGAGATGGCGCCGGTTGATCGGAATATTCATAGTCCTCCCCTTTATGCTTGCTTGCTTGATGTGCAAGATTAACGATTTGATCCTTCCAAAATCAATCGGCAAAATCAAAAATATCGGACGAAGATATATCCATAAGGTCGCATCGAAGCTTCGACGACCCGCGGAATGGCAGGTATTGCGCCGCGATTGAGGGGCACCCCGGTTTCGTGATAGAGATCATACATTCCTGGTTTTGTCAGATGAGGACCAACCGTGCAGGCATCAGCCGATATTGCCGAGACTGTCGGCGAGCGCACTTATCGGCGCATCCGGTCCGACATTATCTTCGGCCGCCTGGCGCCGGGGCAAAAGCTGCGTCTTGAACGGCTGAGCACGCAGTACGACACCAGCATCGCCACCTTGCGCGAGCTTCTGAACCGCCTGCTGGTCGAAGGCCTGATCGTGGCCGAGGGCCAGCGCGGATTCGAGGTGACGCCGGTGTCGGCGGCGCGCTGGCACGAGATCGCGCAGATGCGCGAACTTCTGGAATGCCACGCGCTGCGCCAGTCGTTCGAGGACGGCGACATCGAATGGGAAGGCCGGGTCGTCGCCGCGCATCACAAGCTGGCGACGCTGGAGAAGAAGCTGCTCGCCGGCGACCGCTCGCAGACCGAGACCTGGAAGCGCTACGATTGGGAATTCCACCACGCGCTGATTTCGTGTTGCGGCTCGAAAGCGCTGCTTGATGCACATGCCGCGATCTTCGACAAATATCTGCGCTACCAGATCATCGCGGTGGTGTTTCGCGGCGAAGCGGCGGCGCGCGAGCATCGCAAGCTGCTCGAGGCCGCGCTGGCGCGGGACTGGCAGGCGGCGACCGCGATTCTCGTCACCCACATCCGGGATTGCGTGCAGCATACGCTCAAGACCGGCGCGCTGGCTTCGTAACAAATGGCTCGTCACACGCTCATGACCGATGAAGGCACCAGCGGCGAGCGCGCCTACCGCCGCATCCGCCATGACATTCTGTTCGGCCGCGTGGCGCCGGCGGAAAAGCTCAAGCTCGACCGGCTGAAACAGGATTACGGCGTCAGCGTCAGCACCTTGCGCGAGGTGCTGAGCCGGCTGGCGTCGGAAAAGCTGGTGGTGGCCGAAGGCCAGCGCGGCTTCGAGGTGGCGCCGGTGTCGGCCGAGGATCTGAAAGACATTGCCTCGTTGCGCCTGCTGCTCGAGGTGCACGCCATCGCGCAATCGTTTCAGGCCGGCGACATGGAGTGGGAAGCGCGCGTGGTCGCCGCGCACCACAAGCTCGCGGCCATGGAAGACAAGAAGAAGAGCGAAGGCAGTCCCGATGCCGAAGTCTGGAAGCGCTACGACTGGGAGTTTCACCAGGCGCTGATCTCGGCCTGCGGCTCGCGCGAGCTGATGGAAACCCATGGCGCGGTATTCGACAAATACCTGCGCTATCAGGTGCTGGCGCTGACCGACCGCGGCGACATCGCCGCCCGCGAGCACAGGCAGCTCATGCAGTGCGCGCTTAAGCGCGACGCCGGCAAGGCGGGGGAGGTGCTCAAGGCCCACATCAATGGCGGGGTCGCGCACGCCCTGGCGGTGGGCAAGATCAATTGACGGGTTATGTCGAAATCATCTGACTAAACCGAAAATCTCAATTGTTGTCTCCGGCCTCCTATGCAAGATTGCCCGGGCAGTCACGGAGGTCGTCATGAGTCCGTCCCCCATCAGGCTGGGGCTGATCGGTGACAACATCGCCGCATCGAGTTCGCCGGCCTTGCACCGAATCGCCGGCCGGTTGACCGGGCTGACGGTGACCTACGACCTGTTGCGGCCGGCCGATCTCAAGCGCTCGTTCGAAGCGGTCATGGCCTGGGCCGAGGCCTCCGGCTATCGCGGCCTGAACATCACTTATCCCTACAAAGAGCGGGTGGTCGCTCATCTCGACGTCCCGGATCCGGTAGTGCGCGCCATCGGCGCCTGCAATACCCTGCTGTTCGGGGCCGGCCGGCCGGAAGGCTGGAACACCGACTATTCCGGCTTCATGGCCGCCTACCGTCACGGCTTCGGCGACACGCCGCCGGGCCGCGTGGCGATGGCCGGCAGCGGCGGCGTCGGCCGCGCCATTGCCTTCGGCCTGTGTCAGCTCGGCGCTTCCGAATTGCGGTTGTTCGATATCGATTTCGCCAAATCTACGGCACTGGCCGAGGCGCTGGGCGCGCTGCGCTCCGGCACCAATGTCACCGCGGCGCGCTCGATCGAGGAAGCCACCGACAAGGTCGAGGGTTTGGTCAATTCGACGCCGATCGGCATGGTCGGCATCGGCGGCTGTCCGTTTCCGCCGGCGAGCATCGCCGGCCGGCGCTGGGCCTTCGACGCGGTCTATACGCCGGTCGATACGCCCTTCATGGTCGGAGCCAAGGCCGCCGGGCTCGAACTCCTGAGCGGCTACGAGCTGTTCTTCTATCAGGGCGTCGATGCATTCCGGCATTTCGTCGGTAAAGACGTGCCGGAAATGCAATTGCGCGCCGCGTTGCTCGAAGGTGAAAACCGGGTGCCGGCATGAAAACCTCAATCGCGACCGTGTGCCTATCGGGCAATCTTCTGGAAAAGCTGGAAGCGATTGCCTCGGCGGGCTTCAAGGCGGTCGAGATTTTCGAAAATGATCTGATCGCCTATCCGGCTTCGCCGAAGCAAGTGCGCCGCATTTGCGGCGATCTGGGGCTTGCGGTCGTCACTTGCCAGCCGTTTCGCGAGTTCGAAGGCTTGCCGTCGGACAAGCGCGACAAGGCGCTGGAGCGCGCCGAGCGCAAGTTCGACCTGCTGCAAGAACTCGGCTCCGATCTCCTCTTCGTGTGCTCGAGCACGTCGAGCGAGGCGGGTGGCGGAGTGGACCGTCTCGCCGAGGACTTCGCGCTTCTCGGCGAGCGCGCCGCCAAGCGCAACATGCGCGTCGGCTACGAGGCGCTGGCCTGGGGCAGGCAGATCTTCGATTATCGCGACGCATGGGAAGTGGTGCGGCGTTGCGGCCATGACAGCGTCGGCATTGTGCTCGACTCCTTCCATATCCAGTCGCGCAACACTGATCTGAAGCCGATCCGCACCATCCCGAAAGATCGCATCTTCCTTGTACAGATTGCCGACGCACCCAAGCTGGAGATGGACTATCTGTCGTGGAGTCGGCACTGGCGCTGTCTGCCGGGACAGGGCGATTTCGATCTCGCCGCCTTTATGGATGCGCTGGTTGCCGCCGGCTATGACGGCTATCTGTCGCTCGAAATCTTCAACGACCGGTTCCGTGCCGGCTCGGCGCGGTCCGTGGCGCTCGACGGTCACCGCTCGCTGATCTATCTGCTCGATGAGGCTTCGCGCCGTCATGGGTCGCCAGTCAACGGTGCGGAGCCGATGCCCGCCCCAGAGCCGGTCTCCGCCATCGAATTTATCGAATTCGCGGTACATGAGGGCGACCGCCCCCGTTTCGAGACTCTGCTGAAGCGCCTCGGCTTTGCCATGAGCGGTCGCCACAGGTCGAAAAACGTCAACCTGTGGACGCAAGGTGGCATCCGCATTGTCGTCAACAGCGATGACGAAGGTTTCGCCCACAGCTACCAGATCACCCACGGCACATCGGTTTGCGCCATGGCGCTGCGCGTGCCAGATGCGGCGGCCACGATTGCCCGTGCCAAGGCGCTCCTCGATGTGCCGCATTACGGCGCCGTCGGCCCGGGCGAATTGAACATTCCGGCGATCCGCGGTGTCGGCGGCAGCCTGTTGTATTTCGTCGATGACAAATCGGCCCTCGGGGGCTGGTCGACGGTCGATTTCGAGCCGGTGGCGGTCGGCATGTCGGGCGCCGGCTTGTTTGCGGTCGACCACGTCTCCCAGACGATGTTCTACGAGGAGATGCTGACCTGGCTGCTGTTCTATACCTCGCTGTTCTGCACCCGGCGTACGCAAAGTCAGGCGGTCGTCGACCCGGGCGGCATCGTGCAAAGCCAGGTCATCGAAAGCGGGGCGCTGACGCGGCCGGGTGACGGTTT
Source organism: Pseudomonadota bacterium (assembly GCA_023432845.1). GTDB lineage: Bacteria > Pseudomonadota > Alphaproteobacteria > Rhizobiales > Xanthobacteraceae > Pseudolabrys. The sequence continues at coordinate 4,799 of JAEZEY010000498.1, read as the reverse complement.
GCGCATGGTGCTCAACGGCTCCCAGAGCAATCAGACCTTGTCGTCGCGCTTTGTTTACGAGTTCTTCGGCTCCGGCGTACAGCATATCGCACTGGCGACGAACGACATTCACGGGACGGTGACACAGCTCATCGCAAACGGCATCGAGATGCTCACGATTCCGGATAACTACTATGACGATCTAGCGGCGCGCGGCGATCTGGCGGACCTCGACGTTGCGGCACTGAAGGCGCTCAACATTCTCTACGATAACGACGGCAAGGGCACCTATCTTCAGGCCTATACCGCGACGATTGAAGGCGGCTTCTTTTTCGAGATCGTGCAGCGAGAGGGCTATCGCGGCTACGGCGCCTCCAACGCGGCCATCAGGCTAAATGCCCAGGCGATTGCAGTAAGCCGCTTGCCGTAGCAGTTAGTCTTGGATCGGTCTGCCGCAGGAGTGTTGGCTATGGTACGATAACTAGCAGTTCGAGCCGCTTTTCAATCGCCTCCATGATGGAGAAGTGTGGGCTGACAGGAATTTCGTATCCTCGCCATGGGCTTAGCTGGCGCATTGCGATACTGGTGAAAAATTGCGTTCAGCTTTGTCGCTGCAGCGTTACCGGGCTGTGTGCCGGCGTACTTGTTGCCGGAATAGGGATGCGGGTGTAGCGCTGCAGCCGTGATCGCAACCACGGTAGTTCTTCTAAGCCACGCGCTCAAAGATCGCCGTCAGACCCTGGCCGCCGCCGATGCACATCGTTTCGAGCGCGTAGCGGGCGCCGCGGCGCTCGAGTTCGCGCAGCATCGTGCACAGGATGCGCACGCCCGTCGCGCCCACCGGATGACCCAGCGAGATACCCGAGCCGTTGACGTTGAGGCGGTCGAAATCGCTCTTCTGCAATTTCCACTCGCGCGTCACGGCGAGCGCCTGCGCGGCGAAGGCTTCGTTGAGCTCGATCAGGTCCATGTCCTTGAGCGTCAGGCCGGCGCGTTGCAGCGCGCGGGCCGTCGACGGCACCGGACCGATGCCCATGCGGTTCGGCGCAACGCCGGCAGCGCCCCAGGCGACGAGGCGCGCCAGCGGCTTGAGACCGAAACGCTCGGCTTCCTCGCGCGAAGCGACGATGCAGGCCGCAGCGGCGTCGTTCTGACCGCTGGCATTGCCGGCGGTGACGGTCGCCGCCGGGTCTTTCGACAGCATCACCGGCCTGAGCTGCGCCAGGCTTTCCAGCGTTACATCGGAGCGCGGGTGTTCATCGACGGTGAAGGCCTTCTCGGCACCCTTCACCTTGATTTTGACCGGCACGATTTCCTGCTCGAAAATGCCGGCCTTCTGCGCGCGAATGGCGCGGGCGTGCGACTCGACCGCCAGCGCGTCCTGCTCCTCGCGGCCGATATTGTAGTCGGCGCGGAGATTCTCCGCAGTCTCCAGCATGCCGCCGGGCACGGGGTATTTGCGGCCGCCTGACGTGTTGCGGCCGCGGCCGATGCGATCGGACAGCGGCGTGCTGTCGCCCTTCATGCCCCAGCGCAAACCGAGTGCGTAATGCTCGGCCTGGCTCATCGACTCGGCGCCGCCGGCGACGACAAGGTCGGCAATGCCCGTCTGCACCCGCATGGCGGCGTCGATCACGGCCTGAAGGCCGGAGCCGCAGCGGCGATCGATCTGCATGCCCGGCACACCGGTGCCGAGGCCGGCATCGAGCGAGGCGATGCGGCCGATAGCCGGCGCTTCGCCGTTCGGATAGCACTGGCCGAAAATCATGTCGTCGATGTCGTCCGGCGCGATCCCGGTGCGGCACACCAGTTCCTTGACCACGGTCGAGGCCAGGTCCGCGGCCGGCACGTCGCGCAACGAGCCGCCATAGCGGCCGATCGCGGTGCGCAGGGGTTCGCAAATAACGGCGTCACGCATGATCCGATCTCCCAATAGCGCCGGATGCGCGCAGCGTATCGATCTCGGCGCGCGAATAACCCAGTTCGAGCATGACGCCGTCCGTGTCGGCACCCAGCGGCGGCGCCGCGCGCGGCGGCTCGGTCGGCTTCACGGGGCTGACCAGCGGCATGTCACGCTTCAATTCGTCGAACGCGACCCAGTTGAAGAAACCGCCTTCGACGTTCTGCGGCTCGGTCAACGCGTCCCTCGGCGCCAGCACCCGGCAGCCGGGGATGCGCGCCGTCCGCAAGGCGGACAGGCATTCGCCGCTGCTTTTGCCGTCACACCAGCCCTGCATCATGGCGCTCAGTTCTTCGCCGTTCTCGCCGCACTTGATATCGTCGGCAAAGCGCGGCTCGTCGACGAGTTCGGGCCGGCCGACAAGCTCGGTCCAGCGCCGGAACATGTCGCGGCCGATGACCTGCACGGTGATCCAGCCGTCGGTGGTTTTGAAGATGTCCGAGGGCCCGGCAATCGGGCTGCGGTTGCCGATGGCGGTGCGCGTGCGCACGCCGAGCGCTTCCTCGATCAGGATCGGATTGGTGATGGTGAGCGCGGTGCGCAGCAAGGACGACTGGATGTTCTGTCCCTTGCCGGTGCGATTGCGCTCGAACAGCGCGGCGGCGGTGGCGAAGGCCGAGGCCATCGCGGTCGCGTAATCGACATAGGATGCGGCGCAGCGGGTCGGGCGGCCATCGAAGCCGCTGAGATAGACCGCGCCGCCCATGGCCTGGCCGATGCCGTCAAAGCCGATGCTCTCGCTTTCGGGGCCGACATCGCCGAAGGCCGTGACATTGGTGTGGATAATGGTCGGGTTGATGGCCTTGAAGGTATCGTAGTCGAGTTGGAGCTTTTTCAGCACACCGTTCGGCATGTTGGTGACGACGACGTCGCTGGTCTCTACCAGCCGAGTGAGAACGGCGCGTGCCTCGGGCTTCTTGAGGTCGAGGCCGATCGAGCGCTTGGTGCGGTTGACATGAAGATGCAGCGCGCCGCTGCTCTCGGTGACTGGCATCACGGTGCGATCGTCGCTGCCGCCGGTGGGCTCGACCCGGATGACATCGGCGCCCATGTCGCCGAGCATCGCCGCGCAGAACGGCGCCGCGATGTATTTGCCGATGTCGAGAACGCGGATGCCGCTGAAGGGGCCGTTGGCCATGCGTTGGTTTTCCATGAGGCGTCAGTAGGAGCGCGGCAGGCCGAGCACCTTCTCGCCGACGAAATTGAGGATCATCTGCGCGCTCACCGGTGCGAGGCGCGGGATCCAGCTCTCGCGCAGATAGCGTTCGACGTGATACTCGGCCGAGTAGCCCATGCCGCCATGCGACAGCACCGCGGTTTCGCAGGCGGTGAATGCGGCCTCGGCGGCGAGGAACTTGGCGGAGTTGGCCTCGGCGCCGCACTCCTGTTTTGCGTCATAAAGCTGCGCCGCGCGCATCACCATCAGCCACGCGGCCTCGAGATTCATCCATGAACGCGCCAGCGGATGCTGGATCGACTGATATTCGCCGATCGGCCGGTCGAACACGACGCGCTCGCGCGTGTATTGGCAGGCCTTGCGCAACGCGGCGTGGCCGAGCCCGACGGCTTCCGCGGCGATCAGGATGCGCTCGGGATTGAGGCCGTGCAGGATCTGTTTGAAGCCATTGCCTTCCTCGCCGATCAAATCGTCGGCCGGCACGTCCATGCCGTCGAAGAACAGCATGTTGGAGTCCACCGCATGGCGGCCGTGCTTCTCGATCTCGCGGACCTCGACGCGGCTGCGGTCGAGCGGCGTGTAGAACAGGCTGAGGCCGGCCGTCTTGTTGCCGGTGGCGGAGGGCGTTGCCGTGCGCGCGAGGATGAGCGCGCGGTCGGCGACCTGCGCGGTCGAAATCCAGATCTTCTGTCCAGTGACGCGGTAGCGGTCGCCGACGCGCTCGGCGCGCGTCTTGATCTTGGTGGTGTTGAGGCCGGCATCCGGCTCGGTGACGGCGAAGCAGGCCTTCTCGCGGCCTTCGATCAGCGGCGGCAGCATGCGTGCCTTCTGCGCATCGGTGCCGAACACGACCACGGGCTGCAGGCCGAAGATGTTCATGTGCACGGACGAGGCGCCCGACATGCCGGCGCCGGACTGGGAGATCGTCCGCATCATGATTGCGGCTTCGCTGATGCCGAGGCCGGCGCCGCCGAATTCCTGCGGCATGGCGATGCCGAGCCAGCCGCCATCCGCGATGGCGCGATAGAACTCGTGAGGGAAGGTGGCCTCACGGTCCTTCGCCAGCCAGTAATCGTCGCCGAATTGCTCGCAGACCTTGGCGACGCCTTCCTGGATGTCGCGATGGCCGGGCAGGTCGCTGAAAACCGTCGATGTCATGGCCTGATCAACCGATCCATTACTCTGTCTAGAAAACCAGCCGGTTCTTCAGCAGTTCCTGGGCGATGGTGCGGCGCTGGATTTCGCCGGTGCCGTCGGGAATGCGCATGGTGCGCGCAAAGCGATAGCCGGCCTCGAGGCGGACTTCGTTGGTCAACCCCATGCCGCCGTGGACCTGAATGCAGCGATCCATGACGCGCGACAGCATCTCGGTCGAATACGCCTTCGCCATCGCGATCTCGGCGCGGGCGGGCTGGCCCTCGTCGATCCGCCGCGCGCAGGTCATGATGATGTTCTTGGCGGCGAAGATATCCATCGCGGCGTCGGCCAGATGCATCTGGATGGCCTGATGCTCGGCGATCGGTTTGCCGAACGTCTTGCGCTGCTTGGCGTAGTCGGTGGTGAGGTCGAGGCCCCATTCGGCGTAGCCGAGGCAGGTCGAGGCCATGCCGAGCCGGCCGCGGTTGATGCCGTGCATGGCGACGTTCAGGCCTTCGCCGAGTCCTCCGATGCGGTTGGCGTCCG
>JAEZEY010000458.1 GCA_023432845.1 Pseudomonadota bacterium | reverse complement strand
GGGGCGAACGGAGTAAAAATGCAGCGCTCGCAATAAGCCCACATACAGAAAGGCCCCGCGCCTTGGGGCCGGGGCCTTTCCGGATCGCCGCGGTGTCCTGCCTAACCGGGGCGATCTCAAGCTGCCCCGCATGACGGGGCAGCACTTCTTCGGGCGACTTACGCCGCCAAGTTAAGCGGCTTTGGCGTTGATGCCACGCTCGGCGAGGCCGGTCAGCTTCATGTCGGCCGCCTTCTCTTCCTTGAGCGTCTGTTCCAGCACGCTGGCGCAGTCATTGCGGCCGAGCTGCTTGGCCCAGGCGATCAGGGTGCCGTAGCGGGTCATTTCGTAATGCTCGACCGCCTGGCTGGCGGCGATGATCGCGGCATCGAGCACCTTCTTGTCCTCGACCTCGCCGGCGATCTCGTTGGCTTCCTCGATGATGCCGTCAATGGCCGGGCAGTCGACGCCCTCGGCCTTGACGCCGTGCATCTTGAAGACCTGTTCCAGCCGCGCAACATGGTTCTTGGTCTCGCCGAGATGCGCCTGCAGGCCCTGCTTGAGGCCGGAGTCGCTTGCCTTCTCGATCATCTGCGGCAGCGCCTTGAGGATCTGGTTCTCGGCGTAATAGATGTCCTTCAGGGTGTGGACGAACAGATCGTCCATGGTCTTGATGTCTTTGCTGAACAGGCCCATCGGGTCCTCCTTGCTCAAGGAAGGTTGTGTGGAAGCCGGCGCGCCCGGTCGTGCTGTGAATGCGTGCCCGGCGCGCGCGTTCCTGTTCCGCAGCAAAAGCGCGAGCAGGTCGGAACTTCAGCCGCGCAGAGCGCGCAGCGCGTTGAGGATGACGGCGACGTCGATCACTTCCTGCAGCAGCGCGCCCTGAACCGGCGGGAGATGCCCGGCCGCGGCGGCGAGCATGGCGGCGATCGACAGGCCCATGCCAACGACGACGCTCTGCAGGGCGATGGCGCGCGAGCGACGGGCAATGACGATCGCCGGCAGGATGCGATCGAGACGATCGACCAGCAGCACGACGTCGGCGGCTTCGGAACTCGCGGCCTCGCCGCGCGCGCCCATGGCGACTCCGAGATCGGCGGCGGCCAGCGCCGGCGCGTCGTTGACGCCGTCGCCGATCATCATCACCGGGCCGCTCTTGCGCTCCGACAGGACGACCAGCACCTTCTGATCGGGCGTCAGGTCGGCGCGCACCACATCGAGGCCGAGGCCGGTGCTGACGAAGCGGGCGACATCCATGCGGTCGCCGGTCGCGAGCACGATGCGCTCGATGCCGACCTCGCGAAGCCGGCGCAGCAGTTCCTCGCTTCCCTCGCGCACGGTGTCGGCGAGGATGATGACGCCTGCCGCCTTGCCGTCGATGGCAACGGCGACGCCGACGGCGCCCGGGTGCCGGGCGAGGCTGAGCAGGCGCAGGTAGGCGTCGCCGACGCGGTCCGCGACATACTGAAAACCGCCGACCGAAACCAGCCGGCCCTCGACCCGCCCGGTCAAGCCGGCGCCGGGCGTGTCCTCGACCGTGGTCGGAACCGACAGCGTCAGCCCTTGCGCACGCGCGGCGGCGACCAGAGCCTCGGCGATGATGTGCTTGGAGGCCTGGTCGAGCGAGGCAGCCATGCGCAGCAGTTCGGACGGCGAGATGCCGGCCGCGACCCGGGTGTCGACGATGTGCGCCGTGCCGGCGGTCAATGTTCCGGTCTTGTCGATCACAAGCGCGCGCACGCGGGCCAGCATCTCCAGCGCCTTGCCGCTCTTGATGAGGATGCCGTTTCTGGCGGCGCGCGAGATGCCCGCCATCAGCGCCACCGGCACCGCCAGGATCAGGGGACAGGGGGTTGCCACCACCAGCACGGCGACGACCCGCACCGGCTCGGCGGTCAGCCAGCCTGTCAGGCCCGCTAACAGCACGGTGACGCCAAGGAATACCATGGCGTACTGGTCCGCCAGCCGCGCCATCGGCGCGCGCGTACGCTGTGCCTCCTGGGCGAGTCGCACGATGCCCGCGTAGGTCGAATCGGCGGCGCGGCGGGTCGCCTCGAGGTCGAAGGCGTCGCCGGCATTGGTCGAGCCGCTGAGGACGTCGTCACCGTCGCCGAGACTCACCGGCATCGCCTCACCGGTCAGCGCCGACTGGTCGAGCACGGCGACGCCGCCGGCGACCCGGCCGTCGACCGGCACCACGTCGCCGCGGCGGATGAGCAGCCGGTCGCCTGGCTCGATGCGCTCGACCGGCACCTCCTCCAGCACGCCGTTGCGCTTGAGCATGGCGCTGCGCGGTACCCGGGCGAGCAGCGCAGTCATCTCGCGCTGGGCGCGGCGCTCGGCGAAACTCTCCAGATACTGGCCGCCGGCATACATCAGGGCGACGATGGTGGCGGCGAGGTTCTCACCGATGGCGATCGCCGCCGACATCGACAGCGCGGCGACGATGTCGAGCCCGAAGTCGCCGCGCCGCAGGCCGCCGACGATCTCGGCGAGCAGCGCGACCAGGACCGGCGAGGCAGCTGCAATCCAGATGACGGCGGCAATGTCATCCTTACCGCCAAGTTGCGCGGCGAAGCCCGCGGCGAGCCCCAAGAGGGGCCAGGCCACCAGAAAAGGCCGCAAACGGCTGACAAACGGGACCGCGGTCATGGTATTGGACATAGCCACAATCTGGCCATTTGCGCCATTTTGACCATGAGCCAGATCAATCGCAGCTCCGCGCCGGCGCGGACTTGATCGGCGGGGCCAATTCGGAGAGATTGCGCCCGCTCAACAGGAGAATGAGATGGCTACCGGCCGCCGCATCAACTGGCTCAACGTGTCGACCGTCGTGTCGGCGGCGATTCTGATCGGCGCCGAAGTGTTCGGCGCGGCCTTCGCCGGCGCCTGGGCGCTCGCCACCTTGTTCGAACTTGGCACGACCGGCCAGCAAATCCTCGGCGTCGTCTTCGTGCTCGTCGGCCTCGTCGTGATGACGCAGTTCGTGCGTTTCGCCAACCGCATCGAGCCTTTCACCTCACGCCGCTGACGCCTCGCTCAGCCAAGGCGCGGCTGGCGCCGCTGTGCAC
>JAEZEY010000274.1 GCA_023432845.1 Pseudomonadota bacterium | reverse complement strand
GCCGAGCGCCATGGTCACGCAGTGAACGACCACAACGTCGCAAAGCTGCGCCACCGCGCCGTGCTCGCTTCGTTGGGCGCGGAAATGAAGTGGCGCAACGGCTGGACGGTCGCCGCGAATTCGCCGGCAGGGGTAGTATGCGTTGCGCATGGGGACCGCAGGGGCGCGGAAGGCGCTTTATCGAACTACTCTTCCGGCAATCCGGCCGCAAGGTAGGCCCGACCGATCCACTCCGACGCTGCAATGAAGATCGGGCTGGCGTTCTTCGCTGGCAGAGCGACGTTGCTCAGGTTCGAACCGGGCCGCAACTCAAGGCCTCTCGCCATCGCCGACTTTGCCTCGGCCGGTCGGCCCAATTTCTCATAGACCGCGGACAGAAGCATGTGCGTGCGCCCGAACCCGGCGTGATGGCGAGCGATTTTTGCAGCCATGGCAACGCGTCCTCGCTGCGATCCATGAGCATCAACGTCATTCCCGCGCCGAGCAGCCAGGTCCAGCGCGATACCTTCGGCGTATCGAACCGGTCGGCTTGCTTGAACGTCGCAAGCGCCTCGTCGAAGCGTCCCAATTGAACCTGGCTGATACCGATGTGATAGAGCACCTGTCCGTTCCATGGATCGAAGCTCAGCGTGCGCGCGCAGGCCACCAGGCTCTCGACGAAATAATTGGTGGCGCTCAGGAAGCGGCAATAGGCTTCCAGCACCGGAATGGAATTGGGCCTTGCGCGCATCGCGCGCTCAAGCGTGGCCTTGGCATTGTTTTTTGCCGCGATGCTTTGCTCCGGCGTGTACCAGACCATCTGGATGCCACGCAGCTGAAGCGCAGCCAGCGCAACGCCGAGATCGACATTCTCGGGATTGCCGGCCACCACCTTTTCAAGCATCGCCTGTGCCGCCGCAAACCGCTCTTTGTTGGTGTGATTGAGCAAGGCGCGGGCCTGCTCGACCACGACCTTTACCTGGCCGTCTGCGAGCGTCGCCGGCGCGCTGGCCTGCACCAGTTCATTGAGGCGCAGCGCAAGCAGATGGCCAAGACCGGCCGCGAGACGCGACTGCTGGAGCCCCAAATCGGTCTCACCGATCGGGACCGACACCGGCGCAGACCAAACCACTTCCCCGTTCGGGGCTCTGATCAGGCGTGCGCGCAAGTCCCATGACCCGCCGGACTTCTGTAATTCGCCGCTCAATGTGTAGTCTGCTCGATCCGCGCGCGCCGAAAACGTGGTCGCCGGCGTGGTTTCAGGAGTCGGCACACGGACCACACGGATATTCTCGATCTTCGCCAGTCCGTCGGCGAGGTGGGCCGTGACAGCCGCCGCCGTCTGGACAGCGTCCGTATCGGTGACGGTGATCGGCATGACGGCAATGGTCGGTGGTCTTTGTTTAAACAGGTCCGCCCCGAGCATCGGCGCGGCGATGGCCAGCCCGAGGGCCGCGCCGAGCACGGCGACCACGGCAAACGCCGTGGGCCCACGCAGTCCGAACGGCCGCGGGCTTGCCGGTACGACGGCCGGTGTCACAGCAGCTTCGGCGGGCGGGATTTGGGGGAGGGTGCCTGGGGGCCCGGTCGTCACCTCGACGTCGAGCCTGTAGCCGCGGCCGGACACCAGTTTGACGATCGTGCGGTCCTTGTCGCCCAGTGCGGCGCGGATTTCGGTAATGCACTGGAACAGGCTGCCGTCGCCGACATGGATATTCGGCCAGAGCGTTTCGATCAGCTCTTGCTTGCTGAAGATGCGTCCCGGATCGGCGGCAAGCCGCGCCAGCATCTCGAACGTCTTCGGCCGCAGCTTGACGACCTCGCCGCTGGCCGTGCGCAGCTCGGCGCGGTGCGGGTCGAGTTCAAAACCGGCAAAATGCAGGATCATGAGGGTTCCGAAACCAGCCATCCGAAACCAGCCAATAGCAGAAGTTCTTTAGCACACGTCGCTGGAGCTGAAACTTGAGAAAAATTTGAGAAAAATGCCAGCCTCGCCCGAGGACGCGCAATTCCCTGGAAGTTAATTTCTTCAAGCCGGAGAGATGATCGCCGGCGGGGGCTCGGCCGCTTGAGCCGCAAGCAAAAATTGTGACTTAGGTGTTCGGGGTGGGCTCGTGAATTATGGTAATGCCCGCACGATACGCCGGCGGGCCCTTTTATTATCGGGTACCGCGCTGGTTACGCTCGGATTGACCGTGGCGGGATCGCCATCGCGCGCCACCGACTGGACGGGCGCCAATTCGACCGACTGGTTTGACCCCGGAAACTGGTCAGGCGGCGTTCCGGACAATGCCGCCACAGCTAATATCAGCACGGTGACCCCAAACCCGACCGTCGTCGATGTGGCTGCCGCGGCAGCAAACACCGTCTATCTTGGTGTTTCTTCCGGCACCGGCGCGCTGACGATCCAGAACGGCGGCACGGTGAGCAGCAACGTCGGCTCTGTCGCCGACGAAGCCGGCTCGACCGGCACGGTGACGGTCGATGGCGCGGGCTCGTCCTGGGCCAACACCGGGACTCTCTATGTCGGCAGACGCGGCACTGGCACGCTGACGATCGAGAACGGTGGCACGGTGAGCAGCGCCATCAGCTATGTCGGCCTCAATATCGGCACGAGCGGCACGGTGACGGTCGATGGCGCGGGCTCGTCCTGGACCAACACCGGCTTTCTCTTGGTCGGCAATAACGGCACCGGCACGCTGACGATCCGGAACGGCGGCGCGGTCTCGGCTGCGAACGTGGTTATTGCCAATAACGATACGTCCACCGGCACCCTCAATATCGGTTCGGCCTCCGGGCAGGCCGCCGTGGCGCCCGGCACCCTGAACACACCTTCGGTGGCATTCGGGGACGGCACCGGGCGGATCGTCTTCAATCACACCGCCGCGAGCTATGTCTTTGACCCGGTCATTTCGGGCGCCGGCTCGGCGAGCGTCGAGGCCGGCACGACTTTCCTCACGGCGGCCAACACCTACACCGGCGCGACAACGGTGAATGGCGGCACCCTGAGCGTAAATGGCTCGATCGCGTCGTCGGTGCTGACCACGGTGAATGCGGGCGCCACTTTGGGCGGCACAGGCACTGTCGGCGATACGACGATTGCTTCAGGCGGCACACTGGCGCCGGGCAATTCGACCGGCACGCTGACGGTACAGGGCAATCTGACGTTCAATGGTGGAGGCGTGTACACCGTCGAAGTCTCGCCAACCGCGGCCGACCGCACCAACGTCACCGGCGCCGCGACCCTGACCGGCGCGACCGTGCACGCGGTCGCTCTGCCCGGCAGTTTCCGGGCGCAGACCTACACCATTCTGAACGCCACCGGCGGCTTCGGCGGGACGCAATTCGCCGGCCTGACCGGCAGCACCTTCGCGCCCGGCGCGCGCAACCCGCATCTGACCTATGACCTGAACAATGTCTATCTGGTGCTTGAAGCGGGCACGCTGCAGCCTCCTGCCGGCACGGGCGGCAACCAGAGCGGCGTCGCCGGCAGCATCAACGGCGCGGTCGAGAACGGCGGCACACCGCCGGCCGGCTTCGATGCGCTGCTCAACATGGAAGGCGCGCAGCTCACCAGCTCGCTGGGTCAGGCGTCGGGGCAGCCCGGCGCATCGACGGCGCAGACCGGCATGGCGGCGAGCGGACAGTTCATGGGTGCGGTTGCCGATGGCGCCTTCGGTGGTGGCGGCGGGCAGGGCGGCGCGCTCGGTTATGCGCAAGCTTCGAAGATCTCGCGTAAAGCGAAGGAGGCTTATGCCGCCGTGACGCCGCGCGATCGTACCGCGCCGTCATTCGAGCAACGCTGGAGTGTCTGGGCC
>JAEZEY010000256.1 GCA_023432845.1 Pseudomonadota bacterium | reverse complement strand
TGCCGGAGGCGCGGATCGCGGTGCGCGACTTCGGTCCCGGTATCGCGCCGGAACACCTGCCGCGGCTGACCGAACGGTTCTACCGGGTCGATGTCGCCGACAGCCGCTCGCAGGGCGGCACGGGCCTCGGGCTTGCTTTGGTCAAGCACATCCTCAATCGGCATGGCGGCAGGGTCGCCGTCGAGAGCACTCTGGGGCAGGGCGCGGCTTTCACAATGCACCTGCCGCTGTCCCCGGCCGAGGCCGGCATCTCCTCATAATATCTTTATATTTCAACAGCTTGCTCTGTCATCTGTTTGTCATGGAAGGTTCATAAAACCATGACACCCGAACCCTATGGCTGATCGCGGGCTTCGACAGCAACTTGAGCCAACGCAAGAAGAACTCCCGAACCGAAGCCCATTCGGGATGCGTCAAACAACAGCGGCCGCCCTCCGCGGGGCTTTCAGCAATGACCGTTCCGACCCTGCGGGTTTGTACGTCGTCGGCCGCAAACATGGAGAGATCCCTTGAAACACTGGACCGTACTGGCAGCCGCCGGCCTTCTCGCCGCCGCCGTCTCGCTCCCGGCCAATGCCGCCGACATCTCGGGTGCCGGCGCCAGCTTCCCCTATCCGATCTACACCAAGTGGGCGGATGCCTATAAAAAAGAGACCGGTGTCGGTCTGAACTATCAGTCGATCGGCTCGGGCGGCGGCATCAAGCAGATCAAGGCCAAGACCGTCACCTTCGGCGCGTCCGACGCCCCGCTCAGCGGCAAGGACCTCGACGAAATCGGCCTCGTGCAGTTCCCGATGGTCATGGGCGGCATCGTGCCGGTGATCAATGTTGACGGCATCAAGCCGGGCGAGATCGTCCTCGACGGCCCGACGCTCGCCAAGATATTCATGGGCGAGATCAAGAAGTGGAACGACCCGCTCATCGCCAAGCTCAATGCGCAGGTCAAGCTGCCCGATCAGGCCATCGCCGTCGTGCATCGTTCGGACGGTTCGGGCACCACCTTCAACTTCGCTTACTATCTCGCCGAGGTCAGCCCTGAGTGGAAGTCGAAGGTCGGCGTGAACACCGCGCTGCAGTGGCCGGTCGGCATTGGCGCCAAGGGCAACGAAGGCGTCGCCAACAACGTCGGCAACACCAAGGGCTCGGTCGGCTACGTCGAGTATGCCTACGCGCTGCAGAACAAGTTGACCCACACCAACATGGTCAACAAGGACGGCAAGACCGTCGCCCCGACGGCGGAAGCCTTCCAGGCCGCCGCCGCCAATGCCGACTGGAAGTCGAAGCCCGGCTACGGCGTGATCCTCGCCAACCAGCCCGGCGCCAAATCGTGGCCGATGACCGCCGCGACCTGGATCCTCATGTACAAGAAGCCGACGGACGCCGCCGCCGCCGCCGATGCCCTGAAGTTCTTCGATTGGGCTTATCGCAAGGGCGACAAGCTGGCGGATGAACTGCACTACGTCGCCATGCCGGCGAACGTCGTGAAGGACGTCGAGGCTTACTGGGCGAAGGAAGTGACCGACGCCAGCGGCAAGCCGGTCTACGCCGTTACCAATTGATCCACATCGCTTCGGAAGGGGCGCCGTTCTGGTGCCCCTTCCTTCTTCACGTTATCATCCGGCCATCATCATCGCAGGTGGCCGGTATCGCCTGAGGGCTGTGAACAGCCCGATGGCAATCGATTGCCGACCGTCCGCCTTACACCAGTTGCGGGAGCGCGTCGGATGGAGAGCCGGGGGAGGCAACCTGTGGCGGACGTTGCGTTGCAAGGCGGGACTGTCTCGGTTTCGGAGACGTCCGACCGCGCCAAGGTTCTGCAAAAGCTCAGATTGACAGATATCGGCTTTCGCTGGCTCACGCGCGGTGCGGCGATCGCGGTCCTTCTGATCCTCGGCGGCATCATCGTCTCGCTGGTCTGGGGCTCATGGGAGGCCATGAGCAAATTCGGCTTCGGCTTCCTGGTCACCGAAAGCTGGAACCCGGTCACCGAACAATTCGGCGCGCTGTCGCCGATCTATGGCACGATCGTAACGTCGATCATCGCGATGGTGATCGCGGTTCCGATCGGCCTGTTCATCGCGCTGTTCCTCACCGAACTGTGCCCGATGTTCCTGCGCCGCCCGATCGGCATCGCCATCGAACTGCTCGCCGGTATTCCTTCAATCATCTACGGCATCTGGGGCCTGTTCGTTTTCGCGCCGTTCCTGCAGCAACACGTACAGCCCTTGCTGATCGACACGCTCGGCAATGTGCCCGGCATCGGCGGCCTGTTCGCCGGCCCGCCTTACGGCATCGGCATCCTCACCGCCGGCCTGATCCTGGCGATCATGGTGCTGCCTTTCATCACCTCGATTTCGCGCGACGTGTTCGCGGCCGTGCCGCCGGTGCTGAAGGAGGCCGCCTACGGCCTCGGCTGCACCACCTGGGAAGTGTCGCGCTATGTCGTGCTGCCATACACCCGTGTCGGCGTCATCGGCGGCGTCATGCTCGGTCTCGGCCGTGCGCTCGGCGAGACCATGGCTGTCACCTTCGTCATCGGCAACGCGCACCGCATTTCGGCCTCGATCCTCGCGCCCGGCACCACCATCTCGGCGACCATCGCCAATGAATTCACCGAAGCCGTCGAGCCGATCTACACGTCCTCGCTCATTTTGCTCGGCCTCATCCTGTTCGCGATCACCTTCATCGTGCTGGCCTTCGCCCGCATCATGTTGATTCGTCTCAACGCCCGCGTGGGAGCCTGATCATGGCACTTGTTTCAGGCGCAAACAGCCCGCTCTACGCCCGGCGTCGCCGCAAGAACGGCATCACCATGGGCCTTGCCTATGCGGCAACCGCTTTCGGCCTGACCTGGCTGGTGCTCATCCTCGCGGTGCTGCTGTGGAACGGCTTCAGCGGCCTGTCGTTGCGCGTGTTCACCGAGATGACACCGCCGCCCGGTTCGTCGGGCGGCCTGCTCAATCCGATCCTCGGCAGCATCGTGATGACCGGCCTGGCCGTCATCATCGGCACACCGCTCGGCATCCTCGCCGGCACCTACATGGCGGAGTACGGCCGCTACGACAAATTGTCGGCCGTCGTCCGCTTCATCAACGACATCCTGCTGTCGGCGCCGTCGATCGTCATCGGCCTGTTCGTCTATGAGATCATGGTGGCGCAGATGGGCCACTTCTCCGCCTGGGCCGGCGCCATCGCACTTGCCGTGATCGTGGTGCCGGTGGTGGTGCGCACCACCGAGGACATGCTGACCCTCGTGCCGGACACGCTCCGTGAGGCCGCGGCGTCGATCGGCCTGCCGCGCGCACTGATGATCCAGAAGGTCGCCTACCGCGCCGCGCGCGCCGGCATGATCACCGGCGTGCTGCTGGCGGTGGCGCGCATCTCCGGCGAGACCGCGCCGCTGTTGTTCACCGCGCTGAACAATCAGTTCTGGAGCACCAACATGAATGCTCCGATGGCCAGCCTGCCGGTTGTCATCTTCCAGTTCGCGCTCAGCCCCTACAAGGACTGGCAGCAACTCGCCTGGACCGGCGCTCTCATCATCACGCTGTCGGTCCTGACCCTGAGCATCATCGCCCGCGCCCTCGCTTCGCAGAGTAAATCACAATGACCATGGCGAACTTCACCGTCCCGGCCGTCACCAGCACCGTGACATCGGCCGATGGCCTGACCGAAAAAGTCAGCGTGCGGAATCTCGACTTCTTCTACGGCGATCACCGCGCCCTCAAGTCCATCGACGTGTCGCTGTACCATGGCAAGGTCACGGCCTTCATCGGTCCGTCAGGCTGCGGCAAGTCCACGCTGCTGCGCGTCCTCAACCGGATGTACGACCTCTATCCGAACCAGCGCGCCACCGGCACGGTCGAGCTCGACAACGAGAACATTCTGTCGCCGTCGCAGGACGTCAATATGCTGCGCGCCAAGGTCGGCATGGTGTTCCAGAAGCCGACGCCGTTTCCGATGACGATCTACGAGAACATCGCCTTCGGCATCCGGCTTTACGAGAAGCTGTCGAAGTCGGAACTCGACGGCCGCGTGCAGCACGCCCTGGAGCGCGCCGCTTTGTGGAACGAGGTCAAGGACAAGCTCGGCGCCAACGGCCAGTCGCTCTCGGGCGGCCAGCAGCAGCGCCTGTGCATCGCCCGCACCGTCGCGGTGCGGCCGGAAGTCATCCTGTTCGACGAGCCGTGCTCGGCGCTCGATCCGATCTCGACCGCCAAGATCGAAGAGCTGATCGACGAGCTCAAGGAAGATTACACCATCGCCATCGTTACCCATAACATGCAGCAGGCGGCGCGCGTCTCCGATTTCACCGCCTTCATGTATCTCGGCGAGCTCGTCGAATACGGCGAGACCACCAGGATCTTCACCGCGCCGAACGACCGCCGCACCCAGGATTACATCACCGGCCGCTTCGGCTAGGCCGGCGCCCGAAAGGGATTGAAGGATCAGGATCATGAACGAGCAGCACACCGCCAAGGCCTTCGACGTCGACCTTCAGGAACTGTCGCGGATGGTCGCCGAGATGGGCGGCCTGGCCGAAAAGCAGGTTGCCGATGCGGTCGATGCGCTGGCCAAGCGCGACACCAATCTGGCGCAGCGCGTGACCGCGTCCGATAACGCCATCGACGTCCTGCAGCGCGAGATCGAGGAAAAGTCGGTGCTCACCATCGCCCGCCGCCAGCCGATGGCGGTGGATTTGCGCGAAATCGTCGGTGCGCTGCGGCTCGCCAACGATCTCGAGCGCGTCGGCGATCTCGCCAAGAACATCGCCAAGCGCGTCATCGCGCTCAATGCCGAATTCCCGCCGCCGAAGCTGATCCGCGGCGTCGAGCATATGACCGACCTCGTGCTCGGGCAGCTCAAGGCAGTGCTGGATGCCTATGCCCGGCGCGACGATGCCAAGGCGATGGCGGTGTGGCGGGGCGACGAGGAAATCGACGCGGTCTGCACCTCGGTGTTCCGCGAACTGCTCACCTACATGATGGAAGACCCGCGCAACATCACCTTCTGCATCCACCTGATGTTCTGCGCCAAGAACATCGAGCGCATGGGCGATCACGCCACCAACATCGCTGAAACCGTGCACTTCATCATCGAAGGCACTCCGATTACCGAACGCCGGCCG
>JAEZEY010000246.1 GCA_023432845.1 Pseudomonadota bacterium | reverse complement strand
GCCCAGGCCCAGGGAGAGACGGCGCCGGTCATTTGGCTTCGCCCAGCTTGGCGTTCCGCGTCAGTTCGGCGCTGCCGGACACCGCACCGACGATGCCGCTCATCTCCATGGGCATCAGCAACAGTTTCGAATTGTCGGCCTGACCGATCTGGTTCAGTGCATCGACATATTTCTGCGCAACGAAATAATTGAGCGCCTGCACATTGCCGTCCTCGACCGCCTTGGACACGACGCGGGTGGCTTCGGCTTCGGCCGTCGCCAGACGTTCGCGCGCCTCGGCGTCTCGGTTGGCGGCGGCTAGACGGCCCTCGGCGGCGAGGATCTGCGACTGCTTTTCGCCCTCGGCCTTGAGGATCGCCGCCTGCTTGACGCCCTCGGCCGCGAGAATGGCGGCGCGACGCTCGCGCTCGGCGGTCAGCTGCATGGCCATCGAAGCCACCACATTGTCGGGCGGGCTGATGTCCTTGAGTTCGACGCGCGTGATCTTGGTCCCCCAAGGCTGCGTCGCGTTGTCGAGAACATGCAGCAACCGATCGTTGATCTCGTCACGCTTGGACAAGGTCTCGTCGAGGTCGAGCGCGCCGATCGCCGTGCGGATATTGGTCATCGCCATGTTGGTCACGGCGGTGCGCAGGTCCTGCACTTCGTAGGCCGCCCGCGCCGCCTGCAGCACCTGGAAGAATACGATGCCGTCTACCGTCACCGAGGCGTTGTCCTTGGTGATGACGTCCTGGCTCGGAATTTCAAGCACGGCCTCCTGCACATTGATCCGGAGGCCGATGCGGTCGATGAAGGGCACGATCAGATTGAGGCCCGGCATCAGGGTCGTGCGATAGCGGCCGAAGCGCTCCACCGTCCATTGATAACCCTGCGGCACCGTCTTCACCCCGGCGGCAACCACCGCCAGCACCAGCACCACCAGTGCGATCAAAAATACAAGCGATTCCATGTTGCCTCCCGTTCGGCCCGTCGACGCCGCCGGCATCATAGCATCAAACATGACAGGGCAATGGCCGGACATCTCGGCCGACCATGAAGGAGGTATACCGCCTTGCCGACGTTTCGAATGCGCCGCTGCGGCTCACTACGGTTAACGCTATTCGGCTGCGACCTGCGCCGGGGCGTCCTTAACCTCCTCGAGCTGCGGCTCGAGGCGGCGCTTGAGCATGCGATCGAAGCGGTCGAGATAGAGATAGACCACCGGCGTGATGTAGAGCGTCAGGAACTGCGACACGCACAAGCCGCCGACCACCGCGATGCCGAGCGGCTGGCGCAGTTCGGCGCCGGCGCCGGCGCCGAGCGCGATCGGCAGGACGCCGAAGATCGCCGCGAAGGTCGTCATCATAATCGGACGGAAGCGCAGCAACGCCGCCTCGCGGATGGCCGCCTCCGCCGACAGGCCGATGCGGCGACGCTCGATGGCGAAGTCGACCATCATGATGGCGTTCTTCTTGACGATGCCGACCAGCATGACGATGCCGATCATGGCGATCACCGACAGGTCCATCTTGAACAGCATCAGCGTCAGGATGGCGCCGATGCCGGCCGAAGGCAGGCCGGAGATGATCGTGATCGGGTGGATGAAGCTCTCGTAGAGAATGCCCAGCACGATATAGGCGGCGAAGATGGCCGCCAGGATCAGGATGCCCTGCCCCTTCTGCGCCTCTTCGAACACCTGCGTGGTGCCCTGGAAGGTCGCGGTGATGCTCGCCGGCAGGCGTTCCTCGCGCTCGAGCCTGCGGATGGCGTCCGTCGCCTGGCCAAGCGAGGTGCCCTGCGCCAGATTGAACGAGATCGTCACCGCGGGCTGCTGACCCTGGTGGTTGACCTGAAGCGGGCCGACCGTACGCTCGAAACGCGTCACCGCCGACAGCGGCACAGAGGTGCCGCTCGCGGTCTTCAAGTAGATATTGTTGAGCGCGTCCGCGCCTAGCTTCTGGACCTCCGGCAACGCCTGCAGGAGCACCTGATAATCATTCGACGGCGTGTAGATGGTCGCGACCTGACGCGTGCCGAAAGCGTTGTAAAGCTCCTGGCGGACCTGATCGATGGTAACGCCGTAGACCGCGGCCTTCTGCCGGTCGACCTCGACCGACACCTGCGGACTGGTAACGTAAAGGTCGGTGGTCACGTCGAGCAGACCGGGCAACTGGGAGATCTTCTCGCGCATTTCCGGCGCTAGCCGATACAGCTCGTCGGTGTCGTTCGACTGCATCGTATACTGGTATTGGCTCTTCGACGGTCGGCCGCCCAGATTGATGTTCTGAATCGGCTGGAGGAAAATGCGGATTCCCGGCACGGCATTGGCATTGCGCCGCAACCGGTCGATCACTGGACGCAGTTCGCCGCGCTCCTTCTTCGGTTTCAGCGCCACCAGCATGCGGCCATTGCTGACGAGCGAATTCGGACCGCCAATGCCGACGGTCGAATTCACATAGGCGACCGCTGGATCGGCGCGAACGATGTCGGCGAGCTTGCGCTGATGCTCGACCATCGCCGCAAAGGAAATATCGGTCTTGGCTTCGGTAATGCCGGTCAGGAAGCCGGTGTCCTCGGTCGGGAAGAACCCCTTGGGCGCGATGGCATAGAGCCAGATCGTGGCGAACAGCGTGAGGAAGGTCACGCCGAGCATGACCGGCTTGTGGGCCAGCACGCGGTCGAGCGACCATTCGTAAGCGCCGCGAAGCCGCGCGAACGCCCATTCGAAGCCGCGCAGGACGACGTTCTGTTTATCCTCCTCGCCCGGCTGGTGCCCCTTGAGCACGCGCGCGCACAGCATCGGCGTGAGCGTCAGCGCCACAAAACCGGACACCACGATCGCCACCGCCACCGTGACAGCGAACTCACGGAACACGCGGCCGACCATGCCGCCCATGAGCAGCACGGGAATGAACACCGCAATCAGCGAGAAGGTGATCGAAACGATGGTGAAGCCGATCTCCCGCGAGCCCTTGAGCGCCGCCTCGAACGGGCGCATGCCGCCCTCGACATGGCGGACGATGTTCTCCAGCATGATGATGGCGTCGTCGACCACGAACCCCACCGACAAGGTGAGCGCCAGCAGCGTCATGTTGTTGATCGAAAAGCCGAACATGTACATCGCGGCGAAGGTGCCGACGAGCGACATCGGCAGCGCCAGCGACGGGATCACCGTCGCCGAGACCTTCCGCAGAAACAGGAAAATCACCAGGATGACGAGCACGACGGCGATTGCCAGCGTTTCCTTCACGTCATGGACGGCATCGCGGATCGAGAGCGAGCGATCGAACAACGGCCGCAGCTCGATCGCAGCCGGTATCTGCGCCCGCATGCGCGGAATGAGGTTGATTGCGGCATCGACCACGTCGACCGTGTTGGCGTCCGGCTGGCGCTGGATGGCGAGGACAATGGCGCGCTCGTCGTTGAACCAGGTCGCCACCCTGTCGTTCTCGACGCTGTCGACGATGCGCGCCACTTCGTTGAGCTTGACCGGCGCGCCGTTGACGTATTTGACGACGACGTCGCCATAATCGGCGGCGCGCTTGATCGAGGAGGTCGCAACCAAGGTCAGCGACTGCTTGGTGCCGTCGAGATTGCCGACCGGCGCCGCCGAATTGGCTCTCGCCACCACGGTGCGAATCTCGTCGAGGGAGATGTTGCGCGCCGCGGCGGCGGCCGGATCGACCTGCACCCGCACGGCGTAACGCTGCGCGCCGTAGACGGCGACCTGTGCGACGCCGGGCAATTGCGAGAGCTGTGGCGACATCACCGTTTCGGCGAAGTCATTGATCGCCGAAAGCGGCATGGTCGCCGAGCGCATCGAGAAGAACAGCACCGCGAAGTCGCCCGGATTGACCTTGCGGAACGATGGCGGCGTCGTCATTTCGACCGGCAGGCGCCGCTGTGCAATGGCGAGCGCCGTTTGCACGTCGAGCGAGGCGCCGTCGATGTCGCGGCCGAGATCGAACTGGACGGTAATGGCGGTGTTGCCGAGCGACGACGACGAGGTCAGCGAGGTAATTCCGGCGATGGTCGATAATTGCCGCTCGATCGGCGAGGCCACCGAGGCGGCCATGGTCTCGGGCGACGCGCCCGGCAGCGTCGCGCTGATACGGATGGTCGGAAAATCGACGGACGGCAGAGCCGCCACGGGCAGCAGCCGATAGCCGAAGACGCCGAGGACGATAATCGACGCCATCAGCAGGGTCGTCAGAACCGGACGGCGGATGCATACTTCGGAGATATTCATCGACCTCGATCCGTCCCTCTCAGCCCGAACTGCCGCCCATCGCTACTGTCGCCGAAGCCTCGGCGCGCCCGTGACGTAAGATATTTCAGCTACCCGCCGGTTTGCCCGACGGCGATTGCCCGGCGCCGCCCTGGACACGCACGCGCGTACCGTTCGACAGGAAGGCCTGGCCCTCGGTGACCACGGTCTCGCCGCCCTTGAGGCCAGATTCGATGACCGAGTCGTCACCGGCCTGACGGGCCACCACAACCTGCTGGGCCTTGGCCTTGCCGTCCTCGACGATGAAGACGAAGTTGCCGTCCTGGCTGACCGACACCGCACCCGACGGCACGGTCACCGCGTCCTCGACACGCAACGTGATGCGCGTGTTGACCAGCGTACCCGGCCACAGCAGTTCGTCCTTGTTCGGCATCGTGGCACGGATCATCGCCGTCCCGGTCGAGACATCGACGGTGTTCTCTATCATCGTCACCGCGCCTTCGGCGCGATGAGTATCGCCCGGAATGTTGACCTGCACGGTGGCGGTTTCGGCGGCAATGGCCTCACGGATCCCAGGCAGGTTCTTCTGCGGCACCGGGAAACTCACATAGATCGGCGCGGTCTGGATGATGGTCGCCATCGGCGCGGTGTCGGCCGGCCGCACGAAGTTGCCGATCTTGACATTGGCCATGCTGATGCGGCCGGAGATCGGGGCGCGGATCGAGCAGTAACCGAGTTGGACCTTGAGATTCTCGAGCTGCGCGCGGTTCGACTCGGCAGTGGCGCGCGACACGTTCACCGCAGTCTGCGCATTGTTGAGCGTGACGATCGGCGTGGCATTGCGCTCGACGAGATCGGAATAGCGCGCCACGTCGCGCTGCGCCTGTTCGAGCGAGGCCTGAGCGCCGTCGATCACCGCCTGCACCCGCTTCATGTCGGCTTCGATCTGCCGGCAGTCGAGCGTGAACAGGAGTTCGCCCTTCTCGACATGAGCGCCGTCGCGAAAATGAACGGCGGTGATGGCGCTCTCGAGCCGCGGTTTCAGGGCGACGCTGGCGATCGGGGTGACCGTTCCCAGGGCGTCGAGGATAACCGGCACCTTCTTGTGCTCGGCCTGGGCGACCGCAACAGGAACGACACGCTCAGCGCCGCCCTGGGCGCGCACGGCACCCTGTTCGCCCGTGAAATAGTCACGCGCAAGATAGACTGCACCGGCCACGGCCAGCACCAGTATCACGAGCAGCAGCTTTCGACTTGTCATCGTCTCCTGACGGTCCGGGCTCCGCGGCCTGCCCGGACGCTCCTTATTCGCGATTTCCGGTCAAAAACCGGTCGGTGATCGCATTGGCGGCCATATAAATGCGGTACTTAGCATATAACGGGCCAAACTGCACTTACCTGCGCCGTTCTGCTAAACAGCCTGACCTCTCGTCGTTTCGCCCGATTCTGGCGCGTAACTTTCTGTTTATGTGCTCCCGACGGATTTCCGCCCGATGCGTATTGCCACCTGGAACGTGAATTCCATCCGCCAGCGCCTCGACAGCCTGCAGGCCTGGCTCATGGAGCGGGCACCGGACATCGTCTGTCTGCAGGAGATCAAGTGCCAGGACGATGCCTTCCCGCGCGAGCCGCTGGAAGCCCTCGGCTACAATGTCGCAGTCCACGGCCAGAAGACATTCAACGGCGTCGCCCTGTTGTCCAAGCTGCCCTTCGACGAGGTGGCGCCCGGCCTCATCGGCGACGATGGCGACGTCCAGGCCCGTTTCCTCGAGGCGCTGGTATCCACCAAGACCGGCGTGGTTCGGGTGGTGAGTCTGTACTTGCCTAACGGTAACCCCGCCCCCGGCGACAAATACGACTACAAGCTGCGCTGGATGGACCGGCTCCACGCCTTCGCAGCCGACCGGCTGAAGCTGGAGGAGCCGCTGGTGCTCGCCGGCGACTACAACGTCATCCCAGCGCCGCTCGATGCCAAGCGCCCCGAGGTCTGGGCC
>JAEZEY010000225.1 GCA_023432845.1 Pseudomonadota bacterium | reverse complement strand
TCGCTGCCGCGGGGGAGCGGCGCGGACGCCGGCGTCACATCAACCAGACGCAGCGGGCTGCTTGCGGGCAGCGTGACCGCAGTGCCGGCGTCGGGTCGCGCCTGGGGCATCGGGACTGAGACGAGGTTGGGGCGCGCCTGTGGGTGGGCCACGGCCTTGGTCTGCTGAGCTTGCTTGCCCTTGGCCGCTTTGCCCTTGGCGGCATCGGCCTTGGCCTGCGGCTTTTTGGCCGGCTCGGACCTGGCTTGGGTCTTGGCGGTCTGATTCGACGTTGGGGCGGCCATGGCCGGCACGGCCAGCATGACGCCAGCGGCCATCAGCGCGAATGGGAAACGCCGAAGCGATCGTTTCGATACGTCCTGCAAACCGTTGCCTCTGTTCGTTCGGGCGTGATCGTTGCGAATATCGTTATGCGTGTTGAAAGGGGCGGCCGACTCACAACGCAGGACGCACCTGTCCACTTAGGGCAAAATGGTCAACGAGGGGATACCCCTGAGACGCCAAACCGGAATCACGGTTAGCCCACAAGCGCGGCAAAAGCTTGGCAAATCTTGGTAAATTGGTCTGCGAAGGGGCTTTCATCGCTAGGCGCAAGCCGATATTGATGAAGTCTTGCACACCGCGTAGCCGGGTAGGGAGAAACGCCATGACCGCCGCGACAACGAGCTTCCGAGGTTCCATGACCGCGCTCGTGACGCCGTTCAAAAACGGGGCGGTCGACGAACAGGCGTTTCGCGACCTGATCGACTGGCAGATCGCGCAGGGGACAAGCGGGCTGGTGCCGGTCGGCACCACCGGCGAAAGCCCGACCCTCAGTCATGACGAACACCACAAGGTGGTCGAGATCTGCATCGAGCAGGCCAAGGGCCGCGTCCCGGTCGTGGCCGGCGCCGGTTCGAACTCGACCGTTGAGGCCATCGATCTGGCGCGCCATGCCGAAAAGGCGGGCGCCGACGCCGTGCTGGTGGTGACGCCGTACTACAACAAGCCGACCCAGGAGGGCATGTACCAGCACTTCAAGGCGGTGAACGACGCCATCGGCATTCCGATCATCATCTACAACATCCCGCCGCGCTCTGTGGTCGACATGTCGGTCGACACCATGAAGCGCCTGTACGAATTGAAGAACATCGTCGGCGTCAAGGACGCCACCGCGAACCTCGCGCGCGTGTCGCAGCAGCGTCACGCACTGGGCCCGGACTTCATCCAGCTCTCGGGCGAGGACATGACCGCGCTCGCCTACATGGCGGCCGGCGGCCATGGCTGCATCTCTGTGGTGGCCAACGTCGCGCCGAAGCCCTGCGCCGACCTGATGAACGCCGTATTCAAGGGCGACTATGCCGCCGCGCTGAAAATCCAGGACCGGCTGGTGCCGCTGCACGATGCCATCTTCAAGGAGCCGGGGCTCGCCGGCGCCAAGCACGGCCTCAAGCTGCTCGGCCGCCTCGAGGAGGAGGTCCGTCTGCCGCTGATGCCGGTGACGGCGCCGACCGGCAAAGTGATCCGCGAGGCCATGGTCCATGCCGGCCTGATCAACTGATTGCCGGATAAATCACGTAAAATCAATTGATTGCGTGATTTTTCTGATCTGAAGTTTAACTTTAGGTTGGCGCGCTTTTGTCCAGTGAGTGGGCATGGCGCGCCGATCTCCCTATATGAGTTCCATGGCTGCCAAAGACGAGCGCCGTTTCAAGACGGTCGCGGAAAACCGCAAAGCACGGTTCAACTATCAGATCGAGGATACTTTCGAGGCCGGCATCGTGCTGACCGGCAGCGAGGTCAAATCGCTGCGCACCGGCAAGGCGACGATCGCCGAGTCATATGCCGACGCCAAGGGCGGCGAGATCTGGCTCGTGAACGCCAACATCCCGGAATACGTTCAGGCGCATCGCGAGAACCATGCGCCGAAGCGCCTGCGCAAGCTGTTGTTGCACGACCGTCAGATCCACAAGCTCGCCAATGCGGTGGAGCGCGAGGGCATGACCATCGTGCCGCTCAAGCTCTATTTCAACGAGAAGGGCCGCGCCAAGATCGAGATCGCGCTCGCCAAGGGCAAGAAGCTGCACGACAAGCGTGAGGCCGACAAGAAGCGGACCTGGAACCGCGAGAAAAGCCGCCTGCTGCGCGACAGGGGCTAAGGGACGTTTCACCCGCTCGCAACATTGCTGCCGCACAACACGGTTCCGACAGTTTTTCCAGCGAATGCCTTTCCCTGCTCAAGCAGTGCGGCGATGCCGGCCGCCCCGGCCGGTTCGACGATCAGGCCGTAACGGTCGCGGCAGAATGCCATTGCATCCCTGAGGCTTTGTTCGTCGACGGCCAGAACCTCATCGACGACATGCCGCATGCAGTCGAGCGCATAGGGCACCGGTTCGCGCACGGCTATGCCGTCGGCGATGGTCGCCACCGTCGCCGTCGTTTCCAGCCTCGCATTGTCGAAGGACAGCTTCATCGCCGGCGCTGCAGCCGCGACAACGCCGATGATGCGGCAGGCGGGAGCGACGGCTTTCAGCCATGCACCCATGCCGGTGAGCAGGGCGCCGTTTCCCAGCGGGATGATCGCGGCATCCAGAGCAATGCCGCGCTGGCCGAGCGTCTCGGTCATCTCCAGAGCAATGGTACCGGCGCCTTCGGCGATTTCCGGGCCGGCGCCGTCTTCGATGAAAGGCAGGCCGTGCGTGGCCGCGTAGGCGCGCGCGGCGGCTTTGGCGCCGTCGAAATCGCTGCCTTCCAGAATCACCTCGGCGCCGAGTCGCGCCATGGCGTCGATCTTGCGCCGATTCGCATTTGTTGACGCGAATACGACGGCCTTCCGGCCGCGCTTGGCGGCGGCATAAGCGAGGCCCTGGCCGAAATTGCCAGCCGACGCGGCGACAACCGTGCCGGCGGAAGTCGGCTGCATCGCCATGAAGTAGTCCGCGCCGCGACCCTTGAACGAGCGGATCGGGTTGAGCGTCTCGACCTTGGCGAAGAGGCGAAGGCGGAGTGCGTCGTCGGCGGAATGGTGCGTCATCAGCGGCGAGCCGGTGAAGACCGGATCGATAAGGCGCGCAGCTTTGGTGATGTTGTCGACGGAGGGGGGTGGCACTGACATCATTATGAGATGCTAGGTCCATAAAAACTTATGATCAATCCTTGCGGCGACGAGAGGCGGCGCTTCGGGTAAAACAGGCGCAACGCGCCAACGAGGAGCTTTCAATGACCCGCCGCATCGGCATGCTGATTTTTCCACGGCTCACTCAGCTCGACATGACCGGGCCTTATGAAGTGCTGGCGCGGCTGCCGGACACCAAGGTCGAACTCATCGCGCGGACGCTCGAGCCTGTCACCACCGATCGCGGCATGCAGATCATGCCGACCACGACTTACGAGGCCTGTCCGCCGCTCGATATCGTCATGGTCCCGGGCGGACCGGGACAGCAGGATCTGATGGAAGACGAGGTCGTGCTCGAATTCCTGCGCAAGCAGGCGGCCTCGGCGAAGTACATCACCTCAGTCTGCACGGGCTCGCTGGTGCTGGGCGCCGCCGGGCTGCTCAAAGGCAAGCGCGCGACGTGCCATTGGGCCGCGCTCGAACATCTCAAGCCGCTGGGTGCCATTCCGGTCGCCGAGAAGGTCGTCGTTGACGGCAATGTCGTCACTGGCGCCGGCGTCACCTCAGGCATCGATTTTGCGCTCTCGCTGGCCGCCATTCTCGAAGGCGAAGCGCTGGCCCGCGAGATTCAGCTGCAGATCGAGTACGATCCGGCGCCGCCCTTCGACAGCGGCTCGCCGAAAACCGCGCAGCCGGCAACGCTGGCGGCGCTCAAGGCCAAGCTGACCAAACTGAACGAAGACCGCCGCGAGGTTGCGGCCCGGGTCGGCCGCAAACTCGGCACCGCTGTTTAGCAAAGCGGGACGCGCTACTGCACCACGCCACAGGCAATGCGGCCGCCCGCATCGCCAGCCGGATCGGACTTGTAGTCGTCGGTGCCGGCGTGGATGACGAGGGCCGAGCCGTCATTGTCGAACAGCGAGTTCGGCTGGCCCTTGTCCAGCGTGACGGCGGCGTTCAGCACCTCGATTGTCAGGTCGCCGCTCTGCGGAATGTGCAGGTTCGGCATGTCGCCGGCATGGGCGCCTTCGGCGGCCATCAGGCCGTGCTTCTTGCTGTCGGGATTGAAATGCCCGCCGGCCGAAGTGAACGGCGGCTCGCATTTGCCGACGGCGTGGACGTGGAATGCGTGCTCCCCCGGCGGCAGCCCCTTCACGGACAGATTGATGAGCACGCCGCGCGGCGTCTGCGTCAGATTGGCTGAGCCGACTTCCTTTCCCTGGGCATCTTTCAACGGCGCGCTGGCGGTCTGCGAGGCCGCGGGCAGGGCGGTCGCGAGGGCCACGGCGGCGGCAAAGCCGGCCGTCAGAAGTCGTTTGCGATTGCTCATATGTCGCTCCCTGGAGGTGGTCGGACCGGCAGGCCGCCGGTCTCAGCTACGTCAACGATCCTTGCGCCGGAACGTTTCCCGTAACGAGGGCGATGGAACTGCGGCTTTGCGTCATCCGCGTGTCCGTGGGCAAAAGGCGCTCAGAGTTTGCCGCTATCCAAATACCCGCGCACCTGCCTGAACACGGCCCGGAACATCTCCGGCGTCAGGACGCCGGTGTTCGTGTTGTAGCGGGAGCAGTGATAACTCGAAAAAAGCTCGATCTGGCCGAGCCGGTAATGACCACCGTGCTTGAACGGATGGCCCGATTTCTTTGCAGCGAAGGCCGTCAGCACGGTCGCATGGGCGACGGCGCCGAGCGCGACAATGGCGCGCAGATTGGCCATCTCCGCGATCGTGACCTTGAAGAAGTCGCGACAGGTATTGATTTCGGCCGGGGTCGGCTTGTTTTCCGGCGGCACGCAGCGCACCGCATTTGTGATGCGGCAGTCGACCAACTCAAGACCATCGTCGATGCGGGCATCGAACTTGCCGTTGGCGAA
This sequence comes from Pseudomonadota bacterium, assembly GCA_023432845.1. GTDB lineage: Bacteria > Pseudomonadota > Alphaproteobacteria > Rhizobiales > Xanthobacteraceae > Pseudolabrys. The sequence goes on along the minus strand of JAEZEY010000225.1, from coordinate 2,209 downwards.
GCCGAAGCGCGACAGCGTGTCATAGAGCAGGTCGCCGGCGAAGTCGCCGGTGAAGGGCCGCCCGGTGCGATTGGCGCCTTGCACGCCCGGCGCCAGGCCAACGATCAGCAGGCGCGCGTCGATCGATCCGAAGGAGGGCACCGGCGCGTTGAACCAGTCGGGCTGCTTGACGCGGCAATCCTTGCGGTAGGCGACGAGACGCGGGCAGAGCGGGCAGTCGCGCCCCGGCTTGCCGCTGTCCGGCCAGTCATAACCGTCAGGTTTGGTTGCGGTGGAGCGCGCCACGGCACGCTCCTTCTAGCTTTGGCGGCTTTGGCGCGTTTTCGTCACGAGAACGGTTCCCACGTTGCCGGAAAACGCGCTGGTCAATCCTCGAAATCTTCGTCGGCGGCGCCGGCCCGCTGTGGCGCCGGTCCGCGCTGCAGAAACTGCGGCGTGTGGCCACCATGGCCCGCGTCGGCCGGTTCGCGCATGCGCATCGGACGTTCGGACGGGTCACGGCCGATCTTGCTCTGCAGGCTCATGAGGTCGACGAAGATGTCGGCCTGGCGGCGCAGTTCGTCGGCCACCATCGGCGGCTGGGTAGTGACCGTGGAGACGACGGTGACGCGCACGCCCTTGCGCTGCACGGCTTCGACCAGGCGGGTGAAGTCGCCATCGCCCGAGAACAGCACGATGTGATCGACGTTGTTGGCAGTCTCCATGGCATCGACCGCAAGCTCGATATCCATGTTGCCTTTGACCTTGCGGCGGCCGGTCTGGTCGACGAATTCCTTGGTCGCCTTGGTCACGACAGCGTAGCCATTGTAGTCGAGCCAGTCGATCAGCGGGCGGATCGAGGAGTATTCCTGATCCTCGATGATCGCGGTGTAATAGAAGGCCCGCAGCAGATAGCCGCGCGACTGGAATTCCTTCAGCAGCTTCTTGTAGTCGATATCGAAACCAAGGGATTTGGCGGTGGCGTAGAGGTTGGCGCCGTCAATAAACAAAGCGAATTTTTCGCCGGTCATGGTCAGGTCCTGTGGTCCTTAAAGTCGTCGCCCGTTGTGCTTCGCTGTCCGTTTCATGCCGAATGCGGCGTCAGCCGGGCGCACGCGCCAAACGCGGGCCGCAAAGCCTGTCGAGGGGGCTGATCTGGGTATCAACGGCACGTGATGAACAATTCTGTTGGCACCCGCGCAATCGAAGCCGCCACCGATAATACCTTCGGCCGGCCTTCCTTGCGGTCGCTGGCCGTTCGCTAACAGGAAGATAGGGCTAAACCAAGACAAAAAAGGGTTGAAAATCACGGTCGCAGAGGATAGGTACCCCCTAATTCTCGAAATGGTACCACTTTGAGGAGTGACGAGCCGATGGCCCGTGTCACCGTAGAAGACTGCATCGACAAGGTTGAGAACCGCTTCGATCTCGTGCTGTTGGCGAGCCACCGCGCCCGCATGATTTCGTCGGGTTCGCAGATCACCGTTGATCGCGACAACGACAAGAACCCGGTCGTGTCGCTGCGCGAAATCGCGGAAACGACCATTTCGCCGGGCGATCTGAAGGAAGACCTGATCCATTCTCTGCAGAAATACGTCGAAGTTGATGAGCCCGAGCCCGAGGCTCCGCTCATTGGCGCCGGCGTCGATTCGGACGATACGGAGATGGCCGTCCCGGACCGCATGACCGAGGAAGAATTGCTCAAGGGCCTTGAGGGCCTGGCGCCGCCGGAAGAGGTTCCCGAAGACGACGCCGAGTAGACGCTGTCCGGCATAGTAAATTTGACGTAAAGGCCCGGCGCTGTGCCGGGCCTTTATCGTTTGCGGACGACCATCTGCCGACCGAGGGCAGGCGGCCGGACGCGGTCCGTCCGATTGCCGGCGGGTAAAATGATTAAGCAGAGCGCAAGGCCGCTTGCGGCTCCCCGATATTGACGTGATATCTATATCATGATGGGCCGCCGGGGCCCTTTGAGGCGTGCCTTCGGCGGTATTTTTGAGGCTGGAACCGACGAATGCGCACGCGCCCCGACCTTCCGCGCATGCAAAGCCAGGCATTGACCCGGGCGCCGCTACACGCGCCGCCGGTTCCACCGCCGTCGCCTGAGAAAGCGGTGCCCCGCAAGCCGCAGATGATGCGGCAATACGACCTGATCGAGCGGGTCCGCGCCTACAACCCGAACAGCGACGAAGCCCTGCTCAACCGCGCCTATGTCTACGCCATGAAGGCG
>JAEZEY010000207.1 GCA_023432845.1 Pseudomonadota bacterium | reverse complement strand
GACCCCGCACCACGGCGTCGCGCGCCCGGGCGCTGGGGCCGCCGAACACGACGGCGACGAGATGGCGGTTGTTGCGGTTGACCGACGTGACGATGTTGAAGCCGGAGGCGCGGATATATCCAGTCTTGATGCCGTCGACGCCATCGACGCTGCCGAGCAGGCGGTTGTGGCCCCGAATGGTCCGGCCTTCGTAGACGAAGGAGCGGGTGTTGAAATAGCGGAAGTAGTTGGGGAACCGCTCCTGCAGCGCCCGGCCGAGCAGGGCTTGGTCGCGCGCGGTGGTCACCTGGTCGCCGTGAGGCAGGCCGTTGGCGTTGCGGTACGTCGTATGAGCCATACCCAGCGCCCGCGCCTTGGCGGTCATCATGCGGGCGAATGTAGGTTCATCTCCACCGAGATACTCGGCGATCACGGTGGCCACATCGTTGGCCGACTTCACGACCAGTGCCTTGATGGCGGTTTCGACCCTGATGGTTTCGCCGGGCTTGAGGCCGATCTTGGACGGCGCTTGCCCTGCGGCGTGGGCAGAGGTCGGCATCTCGGTGTTGAGCTTGATCTTTCCGGATTCCAGACGCTCGAACAGCATGTAGAGCGTCATCATCTTGGTGAGCGAGGCCGGATGGCGGATGGCATCGGCGTTGCTGGCATGCAAGACCTTGCCGGAATTGCCGTCGACGACAATCGAGGCGGTGGGAGGGCTGTAAGCGGGTTTGGCGCGCGCCTTGCGCGAGCGGGCGTCAGCGCCGGCGGTCATCGCTGCCACCGCCACGAACACGGCAAGGCCGAGGGAGCCCCAACGCAACATGCGTTGGCGATCACTGTCTCGCCGTGTCATTGGACCTCCCATACCCCGTCGGATCACGTCCCGCCGTACTTCGACTTGTCGACAAATTTATAGCGCATCTTTGACGCTAGAACGGCGAAGGCTAGGCAAACGTCGTTACCAAAACCCTAATCTATGCCTCTGATTTTATGGTAAATTTTGCATTGCAACAAAGTTTGCTTGACTTTATTGTGCAGCGCACTATAAATATCCTTCAAGGCCGGGGTCGACCGGGCCGATTTCATTCATCGGGAGCGCCGCCGGAGCGGCCGGGAAAGGGATTACCATGGTCAAGAATTTCGAAGAACTCCAGCAAGTCAGCAAAGAAAACATCGACCTCGCCGTGAAGTCGGTGGGCAACGTTTCCAAGAGTGCCCAGGCGATCGCGGTCGAACTCGCCGACTACTCGAAGAAGTCTTTCGAGGACAGCACCGCCATGATCGAGAAGCTGTTCGGCGCCAAGTCGCTGGAGAAGGCGATCGAAGTGCAGAGCGAGTACGCCAAGGCCGCCTACGAAGGCTTCGTTGCCGAAACCACCAAGCTCGGCGAAATGTATTCGGCGCTCGCCAAGGAAACCTACAAGCCGTTCGAAGCGCTGATGGCGAAGGTCAAGTAAGCCGCTTTTGCCCTTGTTCGCATAGCATCAGGCGAACCGCAGCGTCGCGTTTGACGACCAAGCGGAAGAAGGCGATCTGAATCGAAAAGCCCGGCGGTTGCGCCGGGCTTTTTTATTGCAGGTCCTGAACCGCCCCCTATTTGGCAACGCGGAGCTGGGTCAGTTCGGCGCCGATTTCGGTGAACACCTTGGCGAGGCCGTTCGCCGTCGTGACCATGTAATACTTCGATGGATCGTAGATCTTTTCTTTTGTGCCGGCGCAATTCTTCAGCAACTCCGAGGTCGGGTCGCCGCTGGTGTTGACCTGGATCGTGTAAATGGTCACGCCGGATGCCTTGATATTTGCGCAAGTGCCAGAGCCGTTGCCGGTCTGATACATGCGGTTGTCCACCGGAGTGCTGGTGTGGATGCCATTGCCGAACCACCGATTTTGCGTATTCAGTCCGTCCGACATCAGCACGATGATTTCGTGATACTGGAAGTTGGAGTCCTTTGGGGGCGCCGTTAGCGGGCCGCCGCCGACCAGCGACTGCCAGGCCCAGACAAGACCGATCGGCTGGTTGGTCGAACCATTGGGCGTCATCGAGTCCACCAGATGGTCGAGAGCCGTCCAATCGTAGGTGAGCCCTTTTATTGCCGCCGGGCAAGCATTGTACTGATCGGCCGGCCATTTCGAATTCGACGTGTTGTTAGGCAACGTCACGACTTGGTCCCACGTCGAGTTGCCCGGCGCGTTGGAGGGGCCGCGGTCGGTGATGCAGCCGTTCCAGGTGTTGTGGTCGGCCTTCTCCCAGCTGTTGCATTGCCCGTGCTTATTCCAGCCTTTACAGACCAAGTTATTATCGTCCCAATCCGACCAGTTGATCCAATTGGCGTTGTAGTTGCTGGAGCCGACATTCACATCTTTCGAGAACGGAATGATCGATACATAGACGTCGCCGTTCTGCGAGGCGGAATCCTTGATCTGCGTTAGCAGGCTCTTGGTCGCCGCCTTGAGCGCCGTCATCTTGCCGTCGAAAGCCATCGAACCGGTATTGTCGAGCGCGAGGGCGACGCGCAGGCGCGATGTTCCCCAGGCAGCCGTCGAGGAGCCGCCGACGGCCACGTTGTCGTAGCCGATCACGCCAAGGAAAGTGGTCGGAACCGTAGCCGAACCGTCAACGACGATCTTGGAGCCGCCGGTAGTGGTATATGAGGCGTTGATCGTGATGTTCTTCGCCTCGGGCCGGTTGAACAGGGCGGTGAAATACGTCAGCGCTTTCGAGTTGAGCTCCGTGTTGCTCAGGTTCGGAGCATCGCGGGCCAGCATCAACGCAGTCGAGTCGAGTGCGGCCTGCATCGCCGCCTTGACGCTGTTGGCGTGGCTGTAGTCGACGGCGTAGCCGACGGCGCCGACCATTGGCAGCGTAGCCATTGCAAAGGTGATGGCGACGTTGCCGCGGCGATCGCGACGGAAGGCGCCAAGGCGCGTCGACAGGCGGCGGGTCAGATGGTTCCACATCGTTCGCATGACGGTTCACCAGACGCTTTGAATGCGCCTGCGGTCATAAATGATGCAGTTAAACTGCACGTATACGCGGCGTCCGAAAACGGGGGCAGTCGCTAAACCTCGATGCGCGTTTCGGAAGATAAGCGTCGGCGGCGCAGGGGTTTCGATGGTTAACGAGCCTTGCCTCCGACCGGGCGAATGCCGACCAGTTCTTAGACGACGTTGTTAATGGGGGATTGTCGGAATACCGCTGTGGACGGGAGAGGGGGGCAGTCGGAGTGCCCTGGAGCGTTCGATTCTGGTGGCCGTCGGTCGCGCCGAATTCCGTCGAAATCGGAAGGCAGTGTCCGATTCGGCGCGCCGGGGTGTCTTGCCAAGGGCGATACAGTGGCTATCTCACGCGGGGACGGCGAAAATCGTGCAGAAACACTGGCGGCGACCGCGCAGAAAGGCAAATTCGCGGCTTGGAATGACGGCGCCAGCGTCCTTATGATGGTGAATAAAGGCATCTGCGGGGGTGACGGCGGGGCCGCGCGGATGCGACGCTGATCGAGGCGTTTTCTCGGTGCCCCACGCCGCCGGTGCTGATCGGCTTTGCTCGGACTTGAATCTGACTGACCATGACTAGGAACGTGACGCTCGAATCTTTCTCTCGCCGGTTCGCCGCCGCGCCGGAGCGCAGCGCAGACATGCAGCCGCGCATGACCGCCTGGAGGGCGCCGCGGCTGGCGGACGACGACCGCAAGGGCAAGCCGCCGGCCGGCGGCGAGCCGAATGTCGCGGTCATCACCAAAACCAAGCCGCAGATCAAGCGGCCAAACCTGTATCGCGTGCTTATATTGAATGATGACTACACGCCGATGGAGTTCGTCGTGCATGTGATCGAGCGCTTCTTCGGCAAGGATCACGAGGCCGCGACCCGCATTATGTTGCATGTGCATCACCATGGCATGGGCGAGTGCGGCGTTTATACTTACGAGGTCGCCGAAACCAAAGTGACGCAGGTGATGGACTTCGCGCGAAAACATCAGCATCCTTTGCAATGCGTGATGGAAAAAAAGTAGGATTCGGGGTGGGGGACGCTTCGACAGAGACGCGCAAACGTTTCGACATAACGGGACTGGAACACTGAATGCCGACATTCTCCCGCAGCCTGGAACAATCGCTTCATCGGGCGCTCGCGCTCGCGAATGAGCGGCATCACGAATACGCGACGCTGGAGCATCTGCTGCTGGCGATGATCGACGATCAGGATGCCTCCGCGGTGATGCGCGCCTGCAATGTCGATCTGGAGAAACTGCGCCGCAGCCTCGTGTCCTATCTTGAGTCGGAACTCGAAAACCTCATCACCGACGGCAGCGAGGACAGCAAACCCACCGCGGGGTTCCAGCGCGTCATCCAGCGCGCCGTTATCCATGTGCAGTCGTCCGGCCGCGAGGAAGTGACGGGCGCCAATGTGCTGGTCGCGATCTTCGCCGAGCGCGAAAGTCATGCCGCCTATTTCCTG
>JAEZEY010000198.1 GCA_023432845.1 Pseudomonadota bacterium | reverse complement strand
GACTAAAACGTCATCACGGAATGTTTTTCCCGTCAGGCACGCAACTGCCGTAACCTGACGCCGTGCCTGTTCAACCAATGAGGTCCCATACCATGATCCTCTCCCGTGTTTACAGGATCCTCCCCGTGTTCGCTGCGGCGGCCCTGCTCGTCACCGCCGTCGGCTTCCCGCCCGTTTTCGCGGCAGGCAGCGATACGCCGCCGTGGGGTAACGGCGACAAGAAGAAAGAGAAGAAGAAAGGCAGCGCGATCGACGAGCAGACGCGCGAGCTCGCGCAAGCCAAGGCCTATGAGAATTTCCTGCGCGGCTATCGCGCCGCCCGCGAGATGATCCTGGCCGGCCAGTACGACAAGGGCATCGCCGCCATGCATGCGCTTGGCCGCGACGATCATCCCGACGTCGCCAACTATATCGGCTACGCCAACCGCCGCATGGGCAACTACGAGCAATCGAAGATCTGGTACGAGGCGGCGGTGAAGGCCGACCCGAGGCACACCCGCACCTGGTCCTATTACGGCATGTGGCAGGCCGAGCAGGGCAACCGCGTCAAGGCCAACGAATATCTGACCAAGGTCGCCGCGCTGTGCGGCAATACGAGCTGCCAGGAATATGTCAAGCTCAAAGCGGTGATCGACGGCACCGGCACATACTGAATGCCGGTCTGACCGTAGCTGCGGACGAGCGAGCGCATATCGAACCGCCGGACCTCGGGCCGGCGGTTCTTTTTGTGGCGTCTGGGCGCCGCATCACCCTCGCTGACCGTGCTTCACGTCGCACTGCGCGACCGCTGGGTCCCCGCTTCAGCCCCGGCGAACCGCTGAAGCGCGTGCTGCATTCCGGACGCACTCGTTAACAGCATCTCGAAAGCCGTTCGGCCGAGCGCCCACTTGGTCCCATATATGATCAATTTTATAGCAATCTCGGACGCGTTAACGCACTGAAATACCGGGCTTTTATAGTCATCGCCTATTCTTTAGGCTATACGGCAAAGTTTTGCATTCTACTTTATGGTTAAAGTCAATTGGAACTTAAAACCAAGCCCGTATCCTTATACTACTTTAAATCTCTGTGAATTGCACTTCGCCCCCGAAGAACGAATGGCCGAAGCCAGCGCATTCCCGCCATTCCTTCCGACCGGCCGACCGAAAGGAAGCCGCGAATGTCATCTCTCGATACGTCCTCCAACGGAGCCCCAACTGTCCTCGAGACACCGGGCGACCCTGACGCCATTGCCCCGGCAACGGCTTCGAATGTCACCGAATTCATCAGCTTCGCCATTGGCGACGAGCAGTACGGCGTCGACATCATGGCCGTGCGCGAGATCAAGGGCTGGGCGGACATCACCCACCTGCCCAAACAGCCAGACTATGTTCGCGGCGTGCTCAATCTGCGCGGCGCCATCGTCCCGATCGTCGACCTGCGCTGCCGCTTCGGCGAAGGGCTGACCGAAACAACGCCACTGCATATCGTCATTATTGTCCAGATCGGCGACCGCCAGGTCGGCCTCATCGGCGATCGCGTACTCGATATCGTGGCCGTCACACCGGCCGAGATTCAGCCGGTACCGCGGACCGGACATGATCATTCAGCCAGCTTTATCGCCGGACTCGTGTCCAATGAGGAGGTCATGATCGCTCTGATCGACCTGCCCCATCTGTTGGCCGACGCCGGATCGGTTACCCTCAACAGCTGACGCCAAATCAGCGTACCCCAGTTCGGCGCCGCGGGCGCCAAACCAGTGCACGATCTTCGATCTCGCTATCACGTCGTTTCTATCGTCAGGAGCAACATAATGTTGCGGCTTTCCAACATCAGTATTGGCGTCAAGCTTTCGATCATGTCGGGACTTGGCATCCTGTTCGCCGTTGGCCTCATCGTCGGTCAGATCCTGAGCGGCATATCGGTGAGAAACTCCACGGACCTCGCCGACACCGAGGCTGACATCCTGCAAGGAGCGACCGTGGCCGAGACGATTGCGGTCGGCATGCAGCTCGCCGTCCGCGACATTCGTCTGGCGCGCCATGGCGAACAGCTGAAAGTCGCCGTCAACAATCTCGAAGCCAGGCATAAGGCACTCCGAGACCTTGCCTCCGGTCTCCTGCCGAAAATCGCAAAAGCGGAGACTCGCGCCCAGCTTGAGGAAATCGTTTCTGTCTTCGATCAATACGCCAAGGTCGCCATGGCGGTTGCCGATATCAAGACGCAGTTCTTTGCCGCCCAGGACAGCCAGGATGCGGCGCAGGTTTCTGAACTGGACGACAAGCAGGTGGCCGCGGCCCGAATGACGCTGGGCGTTGCGAACCGCCTCGATATGCTGACGGAAGAGCTTGCCAGTTCAGCCGTCAAGCTCAAGGAGGAGCGCCAGGCCGAAGCTCGGGAAACCGCTGCGTTCGCCGACCGCATCACTCTCATCCTCGGCGCCTTGACGATCGCTGTCCTGATTGCCGCTGCGCTCTTGGGCGCCATCACTATCGCCAGGCCATTGCGCCAAATGGTCAAACCGCTTGGCGAGATATCGGAAGGCAAATTCACTGTCGCGATCCCGAACACCGGCCGCAAAGACGAAGTCGGACAGATTGCCGATGCCGTGCAGCAGATGGCGCAACGAGTCAGCGCCACCATCCATGAGATCAAGGCCTCGGGCCGCGAGGTAACAAACGCGTCGGCCGAAATCTCGACCTCGACCACCGATCTCTCCCAGCGCACCGAGGAACAGGCCGCGAGTCTCGAGGAGACCTCGGCCGCCATGGAAGAGCTCACCTCCACCGTTCGCCGCAACGCCGAGAATGCCCTGGAAGCCAGCCGCTCCGCCAATGACACCCGCGACGTTGCGGATCGCGGCGGCCAGGTGGTTGCCAGGACCGTCGAGGCCATGGCCAAGATCGAGGAGTCCTCACAGAAGATCACCGACATCATCGGTGTCATCGACGAGATCGCCCGTCAGACCAACCTGCTCGCCCTCAACGCCGCGGTGGAAGCCGCCCGCGCGGGTGAAGCCGGCCGCGGCTTCGCGGTGGTGGCGTCGGAAGTCCGCAGCCTGGCGCAGCGTTCATCGCAAGCCGCCAAGGACATCAAGGATCTCATCACCAACTCGAGCGTCCAGGTGAAGGAGGGTGTCGATCTGGTCAATCAGGCCGGGACGTCGCTGGAAGAAATCGTCACCTCGATCAAGAAGGTCGCCGATATCGTGACCGACATTGCCAACGCCTCCGCCGACCAGGCCACCGGCATCGATCAGATCAACAGGGCTCTCACCCAGATGGACGAAGTGACGCAGCAGAACTCGGCGCTGGTCGAGGAGAACGCGGCGACCGCCAAGACCCTCGAGTATCAGGCCAAGGCCATGGATGATCAGGTTGCCTTCTTCCAGCTCGGCGAGGAAGCGCAAGCGCCGTCTCGAGCGGCCTCCCCAATCGAGAAAGAAATGGCAAGCAAACCCGCCCGACCGACCGCGACCAAGCCGACACCGGCCAAGCCTGCCGTCGCGGAAAAGCCAGCTCCCGCAAAGCCGGCCCCCGCGAAGCCTGTCGTCCAGCTTAAGCAGACCGGCGGCGGCGGCGCGGCGCGGAAGGTCGAGATGGCCGACGCTGAGACCGACTGGAAAGAATTCTAGGCTCAGTACGTACAAGCGAGGCGGCGACCATCACAATCGCCGCCTCACGGGCACTTCAAGAATCGAGGACCGGATCGCTCCGGTCCTCTCTTCGTTTGAGCTCCGGTCAGAGGCGGGCCTCGAGCACCAGATTGAACGGCGTCTGCATCGCCTGCCGGAAATGTGTAAAGCCGGCGGCCTTGAACACATCAGCCAGACGCCCGTGGCCGGCCTGGGCACCGAGCACATGCGTGCCCTTCTCCGCGATGGCATGCGCGCAGCACATCGTCGTCGAGGCCGAGTAGTAGAGACGCCCGACCGGATTGAGGTTGTCTTCGACGCGGTCGCCGGCCAGCGGCTCGATCAGCATCACCGTGCCGCCTTTGGCCAGCCGCTTGGCGGCATAGGCCGCGGCTTCGACCGGCCGGCCCATATCGTGCAGACAATCGAAGAAGCAGATCAGATCGTAACCCTGCCCCGGATAGGCCGTGGCGTCGGCCTGCGCAAAGCTGACGCGGTCGGACAGGCCGGCCTCGCGCGCGGCGTCGGTCGCCGCCTTGACCGAGCCGGCATGATAATCGAAGCCGAAGAAGCGCGATTTCGGAAAAGCCTGCGCCATCAGCATCGTCGAATGGCCGAAGCCGCAGCCGATGTCGGCGACCCGCGCGCCGCGCTCCAGTTTGTCGACGACGCCGTCGAGCGACGGCAGCCATTGCTGCAACAGGCTGCCGCGATAGGCGTTTCGATAGAACGCGGCGACTCCGCAGAACAGGCGTTCGTCGTGGTCGCCCCAGGCAACGCCCTTGCCGGTGCGGATCGCTTCGCGCGATTTGGGCTCATCGGCCCACATCGAGGCGACCACCTGCCAGGCCGGCGCGAGATAGACCGGGCTGTCCTCGTCGGCCAGCGTATAAGCCTGCTCCGGCGTCAGTTCGTAGGTGGCGCTGCGCGGGTGATAGGTCACGTAGCCGCCGGCGGCCTGCGAATTAAGCCACTCGCGCACATAACGCTCGGCGCAGCCGCTGCGCCGCGCCAGCTCTTCCGAACTCAACGGACCGGCGCCGGCCATCGCCTTGTAGAGCCCGAGCTTGTCGCCGAGCGCCACCATGACGCCGCCATAGCCGGCCGAAATGTCGCCGACTAGCCTGGTCACCAGATCGTTCAATTTGCCTTCGTCGAGGGCCATCGTCATCTCCATCGCTGCGGCGGGCCCGGCGCCCGCCCTATGGCGCGCTTGTGACCGTTGTCGGCCCGTGATTTGAGTGGCAGGTTCGCCAAAACCGGTTCGTTTGTGCCAACACCCGTCAATGGAGCCCCCGATGGCCAGGACCGAGCGCCCGCTCCACGTCAGCCTTGTTGCCGTGCCGGACGGCTCCGTCTCGAGCATTACGGGCCTGTTCGACGTGCTGAACTCGTTTCGGATGCTTGCGGGCGCCGATGCGGCGCTGCCGCGGAAGCCGCCGTTCAAGGTCGATATCGTCGCCACTCGCAAGGAGCCCGTGACGCTGGCGAGCGGCCTGCCGGTCGCGACGAGCGCTGCGATCGCGGACATCAAGCAGACCGATATCGTGATCGTGCCGTCCGTTGTCCTACGCGGCGCTGTCTGGGAGACCGGCCGCTATCCCGAGTTGGTCGATTGGCTGCGCACGCAGAACGCGCGCGGCGCCGTTCTGTGTTCGGCCTGTTCGGGTGTGTTTCTGCTGGCTGAGACCGGCTTGTTCGATGGCGTCGAGGCCACCGTCCATTTCGGCTACGCCGATGCGTTCCGCAAGACATATCCCCGCGTGCCGATCGATCCCGAGCGCGTGCTGGTCATATCCGGCCAGCGCCAGGAATTCGTCACGTCAGGCGCGTCGATGACCTGGCACGACCTCGTGCTCTATCTGATCGCGCGTTATGTCGGCGCCACCGCCGCGCAAACGATCGCCCGCTTCTTTGCGTTGCAGTGGCACCATGACGGCCTTGCGCCCTACATCGTCTTCGATGGGCCGAGAAACCACGGCGACGCGGTCATCGTGTCGGCGCAGGACTGGCTGGCGACACACTTTAGCGTCGCCAATCCCGTCGAGACGATGATCCGCCGGTCGGGGCTCGCCGAACGCACCTTCAAGCGCCGCTTCACCGGCGCGACCGGCTACGCGCCGATCGACTATGTGCAACGCTTGCGGGTCGAGGATGCCAAACGGCGGCTCGAGCGCACCGACGAATCCGCCGACGAGATCGCCTGGCGCGTTGGCTACGAAGATCCGGCCTTTTTCCGCCGCCTGTTCAAACGAACCACCGGCCTGTCGCCCGGCCAGTATCGGCGGCGTTTCCAGATCCCGGTCTTTGCCGGCCAATCTCCGCCCTCGTCCAAAAAAGGCACGGCCGGCCCCCGCCTCGACAAGCCGGACCCAAGTCGTATAAAGGGACGCCGGAAATCGAATGTCTGACAGGGACTTGCGCAGAATCCATGGCGCGGGACCGGTTTCTCGAGAGCCCCCCGATTTCTCAAGAGCACTCATGAGCCCCTCGGCCCCCTCCTTCAAGCGCATCGCCTTCGTCGCCAGCCCGACGCCGGAAGCGCGCGCCGCTATCGATCAACTCGAGGCGCGCTACGACAATGTCGATCCGAACGACGCCGATGTCATCGTGGCGCTCGGCGGCGACGGCCTGATGCTGCAGACGCTGCACCGCTTCATGAAGTCGGCAAAGCCGATCTACGGCATGCACCGCGGTACGGTCGGCTTTTTGATGAACGAGTTCTCCATCGAGGGGCTGCACGAGCGGCTCGCCGCCGCGCATACGACGATCATCCATCCGCTGGTGATGGAGGCGCTCGACGACCAGGGCACCGTCCACGAGCGCCGCGCCATCAACGAAGTGTCGCTGTTCCGGCAGAGCGCGCAGGCCGCGCGCCTGCGCATCCTCATCGACGGCAAGGAGCGGCTCGCCGAGCTGGTCGCCGACGGCGTCCTGGTGGCAACGCCGGCGGGCTCGACCGCCTATAACCTGTCGGCACAAGGCGCGATCATTCCGATCAACGCGCCCTTGCTGGCGTTGACGCCGATCTCGCCGTTCCGGCCGCGGCGCTGGCGCGGCGCACTATTGCCGGACAAGGCCAGCGTCACCATCGAGGTCATGGAAGCCGACAAGCGACCGGTTGCCGCCGTGGCCGATCACGACGAAGTGCGTTTCGTGCGCAAGGTCGACATCAGGATGGACCATGCGATCTCGCTGAACCTGCTGTTCGATCCCGGCCATAATCTCGACGAACGAATTCTTGTCGAACAGTTCGGATTTTAAACGGCGCCGGCTTCGCCTTGTCTTACCCTCAATGCGCCATCAATACCGGCACGGCGGCCTTGGCAAGGATGTGACGCGTGGCGCCGCCGAAAATCATCTGCCGCAGCCGGCTTTGCGTGTAGGCGCTCTTCACCACCAGGTCGCAACCGAGCGACGCCGCGTGCTCGAGCGTGATCTCGCCAATCGTCTCGCCTGACGGCCGGTCGCCGCGCTTGACCGTCACGGCGTCGGCATTGATGCCGTTACGCCGCAGATGCAGCGCCGCCTCTTCCACCGACGGGCCCTCGGGCGAACCGCCCTGCACATACAGCACCGTCACCTTCTCGGCCTGCCTGAGGAACGGCATGGCGAAAGCGTTGGTGTGGGCCTGTTCGGTCGAGCCGTTCCAGGCGATGAGAATGTTGCGGCCGATGGAGGCCGGCACCTGCTTCGGCACGATCAGCACCGGCTTGCCGGCATCGAACAGCGCGGCCTCGAGCGGCGGCATGCGCGGGTTTTCCGGCGCCGAGCCGGGCCGGCCGAGCACGATGAGGTCGAAGATGCGGCCGTAGGTGCCGATGAAGGAGTCCTCCATCGCATCGGCGCGCGGCCAGGCATAGGAATAGACCGCCGGCGTTTCGGTGCCGCCCGGCGGAACGTTGCGGCCCTGCATGAACTTTTCGAAGTCGGCCTTCACCTTGGCGGTGTCGGCCTCGAACACACCGGAAATGGCGAGACTCGAGACCGGCTCGACCGTCACATAGGTGCCCGGCGACGGCCGCACCGCAAACCCTTCCATGTAGCTGTCGAAGGTCCGCGCGATCAGCCGCGCACCTTCGAGCACGGCCGGCATGGCGTCATGGTCTTCGGTCGGGATCAGGATTGTCTTCATGGCGGGACCGTTCCGGGTTGAATTCGGACATTCGCGAGGCCACAGGCCGCCTGGACGGGGCGGATATTGCCAGCTTAGACGCCATGACGGCGATGACCAGCCCCTGCCCGGCCGTCATGCCCAGGCTTTCAGCCGGCTCGAAAACGGAGAAACGGGCGACTTTGGCGGCCCGAAACGCTCCATTAACCGTAAAACTGTAGCTTTTGCCCTCTTCCGGCATGCTCGAAGCGCGCCGCGTCTCCGAGGCTCCATGGTCCGCATTGATTTCAGTCGGCTGCGCTTCCTCGTCATCGACGACAACGCCCACATGCGGCGCATCCTGCGCACCCTGCTCCATGGCTTCGGCGCGCGGGAGGTGTTCGAGGCCGAGGATGGCGCTTCCGCGCTCGAGGCGTTCGCCCACTTCGTCCCGGACATTGTCATCACCGACTGGGCGATGCCGGTCTTCGATGGCCTCGAACTGACGCAGATGATCCGCCAGCCCGGCGGCAACTCCAATCCCTACGTCGCCATCATCATGCTGACCGGACATTCGGAGAAGAAGCGCGTCACCGCGGCGCGCGATGCCGGTGTCACCGAATTCCTGGCCAAGCCGATCTCGGCCAAGGGCCTGTACCAGCGCATCGTCAATATCATCGTCAATCCGCGGCCGTTCATCCGCACCCGAACCTATTTCGGTCCCGACCGGCGCCGCAGCAACAGCGCAAGCTATGTCGGCCCCGAGCGCCGCAAGGGCGGCAAGGCCCACCTCATCAACCATTCAACCCTGCTCGAAAAAGTTCGTACCCGAGCTGACAGAGGCTGACCACCCCATGCGGTCCAAGAAGCACTCAGCCGCGATCACGACCTACGGTGACCACGAGGTCATCCGGCCGGAGAACAAGCTGCGCAAGGCGCTAACCGATGCGCCGCCGGCACCCGGCGAGGACGATCCGGTGGCGCAGGCCGAGCTTGCGCTCGCTGGCTTGGCTGGCGAATTCGGCGGCTGGATGGACGAGGAATGCGAGCGCCTCGACCGCTGCCGGCAAACCATCGTCGCGCGCGGCATCACCGAAAACGCCAAGACCGCACTGTTTCACGCCGCCCACGATATCAAAGGCCAGGCCGCGACGCTCGGCTTCCCCGCGGTCGCTTCGATCGCCGACAGCCTGTGCCGGCTGATCGAATACACGCCGCAGACCACGCGCATTCCGGTCAAGCTGATCAACCAGCATGTCGATGCGGTGCGTGCCGTTCACCGCGAATATGCCCGTTCCGACGCCAAGGAACTGGCGGAGCAGCTCAATCACAAGCTGCGCGACGTCACCGACCATTTCCTGGTCGAGGAGAACCGCGGCCGGCCCGACATCATCGAACAGATCACCGGCGCGCCGCCGCTGGCGCCGACGTAAACTCAGCGTCATTCCGGGGCGTAGCAAAGCTGCGCACCCGGAATCCAGACACATATTTCAGAGCTTGTTTCTGGATTCCGGGTT
>JAEZEY010000113.1 GCA_023432845.1 Pseudomonadota bacterium | reverse complement strand
CGTCGGCTGCGGCGGTGCAGGTTCGGCGATTGCCCTCGAAATCCTCAGCCGCGGCGCGGCCCGGCTCGCCATCCATGATGTCGATACCACCCAGCGCGACGTGGTGATTAGCAAACTCGCGCAGCGTTTTCCCGGTCGCGTGACCCCCGGCAGCGCCGACCCGACCGGCTTCGATCTTGTTGCCAATGCCACGCCGATGGGTATGAAGGCGGACGATCCGATGCCGGTCGACGTTTCCGCTCTGCTTCCGAGTCAATTCGTTGCCTGCGTCGTCACCAAGCCGGAAATCCCTCCATTGATCGAAGCCGCGCGGCGGCTCGGCTGCCGGACGATGACTGGCTCCGACATGTTCGATGCGCAGGCCGAAAAGCTTGCGGACTTCTTGATGGCGGCAACGCCGTCAACGCGGTGTTCTTCCGGCGAGGGGAAGTTGGCCGAAAACCTTGTCTCCTGATACTTGCATGATCGGGTGGCACAGCGGAGACGGTGCCTCAAACGCCTGACAAAAAATCGAGGGAGGTTTCGAATGAAGAAGAGTCTTATAGCGGTCACGGCCGCGCTGCTCGTGGCCAGCCCGGCCTATGCACAAGACACCGTCAAGATCGGCATGGTGGCCGAATTGTCGGGTGCCGGTGCGCCGGCCGGTACCAACTGGCGTGACGGCATCAAGATCGCCGTCGAAGAAATCAACGCCGCTGGCGGCATTCTCAAGAAGAAGGTCGAGGTCACCGAGTACGACACGCAGACCGATCCGCAGGTCTCGCGCGCCATGGTGCAGAAAGCGATCGACGCCGGCGCATACGCGATCTGGGGTACGATCTATTCCGGCTCGACGATGGTGAACATGCTCGTCGCGCAACAGAACAGCACGCCGCAGTTCGTGGGCTCGGAAGCGCCGGCGATCGTGCAGAAGGGCAATCCGTTCGTGTATCGCACATCGTCCGGTGCGCAGAAGGGTGTTCCGGCGCTGACGCCGTATTTCAAGAACACGCTGAAGGCCAAGAAGGTCGGCGTAGCCTGGGTGAACAACGAGTTCGGCAAGGGCGGCCGCAATGTCTTTATCGACGAGATGAAGAAGGCCGGCATCGAAGTCGTTGCCGACGTTGCATCGGAGCAGGCGCAGACCGACTATGCCTCGGACGTAGCCAAGCTGAAGCAGGCGAACCCGGAAGCCGTGTTCGTCTACATGAACCAGGAAGAGTCCGCGCGCTTCCTCATCGAGGCGAAGAAGCAGGCGTTGTCGATGCCGCTGGTCGGCGAAGTGACGCTCACCGAAGCCAAGGTCATAGAGCTGGCCGGTGGCGCCGCGGAAGGCGCGATCGCTCATGTCGGCGTGACCGCCACCGCGACCGAAGTTCCCGGCATCGGTGCGTTTGCGAAGAAGTTCGAGGAGACCTTCAAGCGCAAGCCGACCCATGACGCGATCAAGGGCTACGTCGGCGCCTGGGCGACGAAGTACGTCACCGAGATGGTCGGCAAGTTCGACGGCGAGGCTTTCTCCAAGAAGATCCTGGGCCTCTGCCTGAAGGCGGCGGATCATCCGAAGATTCTGCTTGATACCTGCTGGGACAAGACGGGCGAAATGTCGCGTCCAAGCTTCATGGTTCAGGTCAAGAACGGTTCGCCAGTCGTGATCGGCACTGTTCCCGCCAACTAACCTGATCGGCGCCTGCGGCGGCCCATGCCGCCGCGGGCGTCAACTTCAAGAGCAGCCATGTCCCAGTTCCTCCAGGTACTGCTATCCGGCCTCGCGACCGGTTCGATCTACGGGCTGGCGGCGATCGGCTTCGCCCTGGTCTGGCAGGCGGCGCAGACGGTGAACTTCGCACAGGGCGAGTTCGTCATGGTGCCGGCCTTCTTCGTGCTCATCGGCATGGGCTTTTTCGGCATGCCGTTCTGGCTGGCGCTGGCCTTCGGGCTCGCTTTGTCGACGCTCGTCCTAGGTTATGCCTTCAAGAAGCTGATCGTCGAGCCGATCCTGCCGCACGGCGGCATCACGCTCATCATCGCAACCATGGCGCTGGCGATCCTGCTCAAAGAAACCGTCAAGGAGTTCTATTCCGCCGAGGCGCAGCCGTTTCCGGCGCTGTTTTCCAATACGCCGATGAACGTCTTCGGCGCCGCGGTTTCGATGCAGGACATCCTCAATCTGCTCGTGTCGCTCGGTGTCGTCATCCTGCTGACGCTTTTCCTCAACCGCACGCGCACCGGCCGTTGCATGCAGGCGGCGGCGCAGAACCCCGCCGTTGCCGAGATTCTCGGCGTCGAAGTCAAGCGCATGGTGCTTTATACCTTCCTCATCAACGCCGCGTTGGCCACGCTTGCCGCTTACCTCATTACGCCGGTCTATCTCGCCAAGTTCTCTAATGGCGAGACCATCGGCCTCATCGCCTTCATCGCGGCGATCGTCGGCGGCTTCAACCAGATTCGCGGCGCGCTGGTCGGCGGCCTGCTGATCGGCGTGCTCGACAATCTGACGGCAACCTATGTCACCGCCCAGTATCGCGCCGCGCTGCCGCTCGTTCTGCTCATCATCATCATCCTGGTTCGCCCGCAAGGCATCATGGGCACCTCCGAAGGAAGGTCGGTGTGATGAAGGGCAAATGGGTTTGGCTATTCATTCTGCTGCTGCTCGCCGCGGCGATTGCCGCGCCGCTGGGGCAGAAGAACTATCTCATCTATGTCCTGACCTCGTGGCTGGTGTTCGCCATCGCCGCGATGGGTCTCAACCTGACGCTCGGTTACGCGGGCCAGATATCGCTGGCGCAGGCCTCATTCATGGCGATCGGAGCCTATATCACGGCGCTCCTGACGCTGGCGGGCTGGCACTGGATGCTCGCCATGCCGCTCGCACTGGTCGCCTGCTTCGTCATCGGCCTGCTGCTCGGTTATCCCGCGTTGCGCGTGAAAGGGCACTTCCTCGCTTTCGTAACACTCGCATTCAACACACTCGTGTTCCTGGTGTTGCGCAATGAGGAATGGCTGACCGGCGGCAGTTACGGCCTTGCCGGAATGCCGCGGCCGGGCTTCGGCCTGTTCTCCACCATGAAGCAACTGCCGTTCTACTACTTCACGCTGGCCATCACCGTCGTCGCGGCGTTGGCCATGTGGGGTATCGTGCGCTCGCCCTGGGGCCGCGCCTTCAAGGCGCTGCGCGAAAATCCGATCCGCGCGGAAAGCCTTGGCGTCGACACGCGGCGCATCACACTGCTCGCTTTCGCCATCGGCTCGGCCTATGGCGGGCTAGCCGGCGCTTTGGTCACGTCGCTCGTGCAGTTCATCGAGCCGGCGTCGTTCGGCGTCGGGCATTCGCTACGTATTCTGCTCATGGTCGTAGTCGGCGGCGCGGGTTCCTTCTTCGGACCGTTCCTCGGCTCGGGCGTGGTGATCCTGTTACCGGAAGTTCTTCGCTTCACCGAAGGATACTACCTCATCATCTACGCGGCGCTGGTTATCGTCATGCTGGTCTATGCGCCGGAAGGGCTGGTCGGGATTGGCGCGCGGCTGCGGGCGAAAATCTGGTCACGGCCGCAAGCTCGGACCGACCTCAGTCAGGGAGCGAGCCTGAAATGACCGCTCCCGTCCTCTCCGTCCGTAACATCGAGAAGCGCTTCGGCGGCATCCGCGCCGTGCGTGGGGTGACTTTTGACGTTCAGAAGGGCGAAATCCTCGGCCTGATCGGTCCGAACGGGTCGGGCAAATCGACCTTGTTCAATTGCATCCTCGGGCAGCTCATTCCCAATGCCGGCGAGGTTGCGGTCGACGGCCGCGACGTCTCGGGCATGCGTCCGTCCGATCTCAGCAAGCTTGGCGTCGGCCGTACCTTTCAGCAGCTCTCCGTGTTTCCGCGCATGTCGGTGCTCGACAACATCATCCTCGCGGGTCAGGAGCATTGCGGCACCATGGCCTCTCGTCTGTTCGGCGCGCCGGATGCCGGGCTCACGCAGGAAGCCGACAGGATGATTGCGTTCTTCAAGCTGACGCATCTGCGCGACGAACTGGCCGGGTCGCTGTCCTACGGCCAACAGAAACTGGTCGATGCGGCGATGGCCTTCATGGCGGGCCCGAGCATCGTTTTGCTGGACGAGCCGGCGGGCGGCGTCAACCTGACCATGTTGGCGCATCTCAAGGATCGCCTCGTTGCCTATAATGCCGAGCACGGCACGACTTTTGTCGTTATCGAGCACAACATGGAATTCGTGATGAGCTTGTGTACGCGCATCATCGTGCTGGCCGAAGGGGCGGTGATTGCCGAAGGCACACCGGACGAGATCCGGTCGAACCAGACCGTGATCGACGCCTATCTCGGAGGCTGAGCCGTGCTCGAACTCAAGAACATCATCGGCGGCTACGGCAAGATCACGATCCTGAACGGCGTGTCGTTTGCGATTCCGAAGGCCACCATTACCACGGTGATCGGTCCCAACGGCGCCGGCAAATCGACGGTCTTCAAGGCCATTTTCGGCCTGCTCAAGATCGAATCCGGTCAGGTGCTGATCGACGGACAGGATGTCACGCGGCAGACGCCACGGCAGATGATCGCCCGCGGCGTCACTTATGTGCCGCAGGGTCGCAACATCGTTCCGCAGCTTTCAGTTTATCACAATCTTGAGCTCGGCGGTGTCACCGCGCCGGATCAGGCGAAAGTGCATAAGCGCATCGAAGCGGTCATGGACCAGTTTCCGATGCTGCGCGAGTTTCGCAACCGCAAGGCCGTCGAACTGTCCGGCGGGCAGCAGAAGCAGCTCGAGGTCGCCCGCGCGCTGCTACTCGACCCCAAGCTCATCCTGATCGACGAGCCGTCGATCGGCCTGTCACCCAATCTGGTGCAGGAAGTGTTCAGAACCCTTATCCGATTGCGCGATCAGGGGGTGACCATCCTGATGGTCGAGCAGAATGCGAAATCGGCGCTGGCCATGTCCGACTACGGCATCGTGCTCGAATTGGGGCAGACCCGCATGCACGACAAGGCGTCGAAGCTGCTCGTCGATCCCCGCGTCGGCCAGCTCTTTCTCGGCGGCCATGTCGAAGAGGCGTCACCTGCCGATGCGCATTGATGTGATCGGGACGGAGCCGGCGCGGCTGGGCGAATGTCCGATTTGGTGCGATGTCTCCGAGCGGCTCTGGTGGGTCGATGTGTTGACGCCGTCATTGTGGAGCTACCGGCCTGCGACCGGCGACATCCGGCGACACGACGTCACCGCGCGCCGCATCGGGTCGCTCGCACTGCGCCGGCAGGGCGGTCTGCTGCTCGCCTGCGATAACGGCATCTACGCCTACGATCCTGAGACGGGCTCGCAGACTTTTCTCGTCGATCCAGAGCCAAATATGCCGGGCCATCGCAAGAACGACGGCCGCGTCGATCCCGACGGAAATTTCTGGGTGAGCACCTTGCGCGAGTACGACTACGCACCGGTCGGTGCCATCTATCGCGTTGCTGCCGATCTGTCGGTGACGAAGGAGACCGATGGTCTCGCAATACCGAACGCGCTCGCCTTCGATGCGCGGCGCGGCCGCATGTATTTCGCCGACACGCGCGCATACCGCATCTGGGCCTGCGACTACGATGTCCGGGGTGGCCTTGATCGCCACCGGACGACATTCGCACAGACGGTTGCACCGGCGCGGCCGGACGGCAGTTGCGTCGACGCCGAAGGATGTCTCTGGAACGCGGAATATGCCGGCGGCCGTGTCTTGCGCTTTGCGCCGAATGGTGAGGTGATCAGTGCGATTGACCTGCCGGTGCGTCACCCGACGTGCTGCTGTTTCGGCGGGCCTAATTTCGACAGGCTCTATATTACATCGGCGATCGAGCCGCTGTCAGCGAGCGAACGCGAGGCAGAGCCGTTGGCCGGTAACGTGCTGGTTGTCGAGCCGGGCGTCACCGGCCGTCCCGAATATCGAGCCGCATTCTGAAAGGGCAGTAAGCGTATGAAAACGTCCATCGCAACCGTCTGCCTGTCCGGCAACCTCGTTGAGAAACTCGAGGCGATCGCGGCGGCGGGGTTCAAGTCCGTCGAAATCTTCGAGAACGATCTGATCGCCTATCCAGCGTCGCCGAAGCAGGTGCGTAAGATCTGCGACGATCTCGGCCTCTTCGTCGTTACCTGCCAGCCGTTCCGCGAATTCGAGGGCCTGCCGCTCGACAAGCGCGAGAAGGCGCTGGAGCGCGCCGAGCGCAAGTTCGATTTGTTGCAGGAATTGGGTTCCGATCTTCTGTTCGTCTGCTCCAGCGTGTCGACTGAAAACCCCGGCGGCATCAATCGTCTCGCCGAGGACTTTGCACTGATCGGCGAACGCGCGGCTAAGCGCAAGATGCGCGTCGGTTATGAGGCGCTGGCTTGGGGCAAGCAGATTTGCGATTACCGCGATGCCTGGGAAGTGGTGCGCCGTTCGGGGCAGGACAGCGTCGGAATCGTGCTCGACTCGTTCCACATCCAGTCGCGCGGCACCGACCTGAAACCGATCCGCAACATTCCGAAGGACCGCATCTTCCTCGTCCAGATCGCTGACGCGCCGAAGCTGCAGATGGATTATTTGTCCTGGAGCCGACACTGGCGCTGTCTGCCGGGGCAGGGCGACTTCGATCTCTCGGCCTTCATGGATGCGCTGGTCGCGACCGACTATGATGGCTATCTCTCGCTTGAAATCTTCAACGACCGGTTCCGCGCCGGTTCGGCGCGCTCGGTCGCGCTCGACGGTCATCGCTCGCTCATTTATTTGATGGACGATGCCTCGCGCCGTCACGGCTCTCCCGTCAGCGGCGCGGTGCCGATGCCGCCGCCGGCGCCGGTCGAGGCCATCGAGTTCATCGAGTTCGCGGTGCATGAGGGCGATCGCGCCGGTTTCGAGCGCAAGCTGACGCAACTGGGCTTCGCCATGACTGGGCGGCACCGCTCGAAGAACGTCAATCTGTGGACGCAAGGCGGCATTCGCATGGTCGTCAATGGCGACAATGAGGGCTTCGCGCACAGCTACCAGATCACGCATGGCACATCGGTCTGCGCCATGGCGCTGCGCGTTCCCGATGCGAGCGAGACCATTGCACGAGCCAAGGCGCTGCTCGATGTGCCGCATGAAGGCGCGGTCGGCCCGGGTGAACTTAATATTCCGGCGATCCGTGGTGTCGGCGGCAGCTTGCTGTACTTCGTCGACGGACAATCCACGCTCGGCGGCTGGTCGTCCGTCGACTTCGAGCCCGTCAAATCCGACACTACGGATGCCGGTCTGCTCGCGGTAGATCACGTCTCGCAGACCATGTTCTACGAGGAGATGCTGACCTGGCTCCAATTTTATACCTCGCTGTTCGATACGAGGCGCACGCAAAGCCAAGCGGTGGTCGATCCCGGCGGTATCGTGCAAAGTCAAGTGATTGAGAGCGGCGCGCTCGATGCGCCGGGCCACGGCCTGCGCATGGTGCTCAATGGTTCGCAGAGCAACCAGACGCTGTCGTCACGCTTCGTCTATGAGTTCTTCGGTTCGGGCGTTCAGCATATCGCGCTTGCCACGCACGATATCCGCGCCACCGTT
This sequence comes from Pseudomonadota bacterium, assembly GCA_023432845.1. Taxonomy (GTDB): domain Bacteria; phylum Pseudomonadota; class Alphaproteobacteria; order Rhizobiales; family Xanthobacteraceae; genus Pseudolabrys. The sequence continues at coordinate 4,716 of JAEZEY010000113.1, read as the reverse complement.
TCGAAGCTGGTCGCGAACGGGATCGAAATGCTGTCAATCCCGGAAAATTACTACAACGACCTTGCCGCGCGCGCCGACCTGACCGGCGACGATGTCGCCGCGCTCAAGGCGCTCCATATTCTCTACGACGCCGACGCGAGTGGCACCTACTTGCAGGCCTATACGGCGACCATGGAAGGCGGCTTCTTCTTCGAGATAGTCCAGCGCGAGAACTATATTGGTTACGGCGCCTCGAACGCCGCGATCCGGCTGAATGCGCAGTCGATCGGTGGCACCCCGAAGGTTGGCTGATTGTCGATCTCCGATCGGGTTGTTGCGATGGGGCCAATTTCTCGGCGATTATCGACCACAGGATGACCACAGAAACCCCGTGAACGGATGTGAACAAACGTGGCCGAACGACACGATAACTATCGGATTTCATTGATTTTATCGGGTAGGCAGGGCCGCTCATAACGGCCCGTTTGCAGGTTCAGGCCGACGGTCGTCGTCTACTTTCAAAGGCAGGCCGAAAATCGCTCTTTGGCCGTGAGCGTCCGACAGCGCAAGTCGACCTCGCGCTGGTATATTTCTCTTCGGAGATAATCCACCTCTTGCGGTTGATCATTCTGGTCTACATCGATGTGCCAAGCGCGCGGGAGGCCATCGCTGCCGTCGCCCCAGCGATAGCCGCGTTTCTTCAGAACATCCTTGAGATCGAACGGAGCGTTTTCTGCCCAGATACGCACTGATGTGCGGCGAGCCCGGCTGAGCAGAGCACCTAGACAGGTCTGCCCGCTTTCTCCTAGCGGTCTCGCCAGGATTTCGAGGAGGGCGTGGCAGTCGTCGACAGCGCGATGGGCGTCGTGGAATAGCCCGGCATCGGCGAGCAGATACGAAAGGCGGGCGCCGGCGAGGCCGTGCGCCTTCCAGTCGACTTCCATCATCGAACAAGCCCAGTGCTTATCGGCGAAGATCGGCCAGAATCGCTCGGCGAATTTGCGGTCAAAGCCGGCATTATGCGCAATGATGATATGGGCATCGGCGATGAAGCGCGAGACGGCGGTTTCGTCGATCGAGTGGCCGGCGACTATCTCATCGGTGATGTCAGTGATCGTCGTCACGTCGGCCGGGATGGCGATCGCCGGCTGACGAAACGCCTGGAATACATCCACCACGCCGGTGACCTCGCCGGAGGCCGAATAAGCGAATTTCACCATTCCGAGTTCGATCGGCTCATCTTTTGTGTAGTCGAGGCCGGTCGTTTCGAGATCGATGATGACGCCGATCTTGTCATCGACGCTAGCGGGCGACCCAATAGAGCGGGGTTTAAGACGGCGGAGGATCCGGAAGTCGCCGCTCGCTTCCAGGCGACTGGCAATGTCTTCCATCGAGCCGGCGCAGTTGCAGATACTGTCATTCATCGGAACTGACACCGGCCCGTGGTGATGGATGAGGAGCGAAGCTAGAACCAATGCCCGCGGGCGCCGGACCATAGTCGTCCTGTGCCTCACGCTCTGCCTCTGCGGGCCGGGTATCCACGATTTTCGGGCGTTGCGGCTCCGGAGAGGACGCTTTCGCCCGAGATGGCTGGACTAGCGGATGCTCGGCAACCACGGTGTCGATTTCCGCCCGATCGAGATACCCAGCCTCGAACAACGCGCCCGACAGCGCCTCCAGCGCCGGCCTGTTTGCGGCCATCAGGTCTTGTGCCCGGGCATAGGCAGCGTCGAGCGTTGCCTGCACGGCGTCATGGATGTCGCGGTGGAGGATGAGGTCGCGGGCGCTGTCGGTCGGCAGCCTCACGAGACCCGACCGGCCGAGGCCGAAGACAGTCTCCAGGCGAATCGCGAGTTCGGTCGCCAGGCCGAGATCGCTTCGTTCGGAGCCGCCGGCGCCGGCGGTGCATTCGCCGAAGACGAGTTCTTCGGCGGCCCGGCCGGCCAGCAGCATAACGATCTGGTTTTCCACATGCTCGCGGGTCTCCGCTCTTAGTTCGGTTGCTTCGCTTCGAGCAAAACCGCCATCGACGCTGACCGACAACGCGATCGGCTTGCGTTGGCCGAGCGCCAGCATGGCGACGGCATGGCCGGCCTCGTGAAAAGCAAACCGACGTCGCAGATCGGGCGGCAGGTCCGGCTCGCCGCCGCGGACGGCGTCGACGAGGTGGACGACGGTGAGGGTGACGCCGGCACGGCGCGCCGTACTTCTTGCCTCGCGCACGAAGCGCTCGACATCGGCGCCTGTCTTGCCGCGGGCCGCGACGGCGGCGGGGCGGAGATCGGCGCCTTTCAGGTCTTGTCCCAAATGCGTGCGAAAGATGCCGACGAGCGCCGGCACGTCAGGCAGCGGAATAGCGATGCGGCGATCGAGACGACCCGAGCGGATGAGTGCCGGATCGAGCCGTGCCGGGTCGTTGCAGGCGGCGATGACGACGAGGCCTTCGCGCTTGTCGTAGCCATCGAGGCATTCGAGCAGCGCATTGGTGATGGCGGTCCACCAGTCGTCGCTTTTACCGTCTTTGCCCAGGGAAGGAATGCTGTCGATCTCGTCGATGAACAGGATCGACGGCGCGTTCCTCTGCGCCTCGGCGAAGGCGTTGCGGATCGCCTGGGTGACGTGACCCAGATGCCCCTCCCGGTGCGACTGCCACCGGCTGTAGCTGGTGGCGGTGAAGTGCAGGTTGGCCTCAAGCGCCAGCGCCCGGGCGAAGCTGGTCTTGCCGGTACCGGGGGCGCCGGTGAGGAGGCAGCCGCGATCGACCTGGGCCCAGTTGAGCTCGCCCGCCGCATAAGCCTTGAGGTCGGCGGCGAGGCGCAGGCCCCAGTCCTTCGCAGTGCCGAGGCCCGATAGATCGGCGAGGCGAGGGCCTTGGGACATAGCCTGCCTTTCTGCGCTGACGAGCCGCAGCAGCCGCGCATAGGAGACGTCGGCGCCAAGATCGGCCCGCACCGATAACTTGAGATCGGCAACTGTCACCCGCGAGGCAAGATCGGCGTCGATTGTGCCGGGCCGCCGCCCGGTCACGGCCTCGATGATGACCGCCAACGCCTCTACGTCGAACGGCGCAATGGAGATCCGCCGGTCGGCCAGGCGGAGAAGACCGAATGGCAGGCAGTGATCCGGATCCGAGGTGACAACAACGATCGCGCAGCGCTTCTGCACGGCGCAAGCGATCAGTTCCTCATCGCCTTCCTGGCGCTTGGAATCGACGCTTTCCTGGAGGAGGGCAACTGTCCCTGGCGGCACGACGACGTTGTTGTCGAGGTTGCGCCGGGTGATCGTCCGCAGGGGGCCGATGACATGGTGACGCAAGATCGCGGCGACGGGCTCGGTCCATGCGGGATCCGGAACCTCGATGATGGTCGCCTTGTCCGGATCCTGCAGCTCGGCGAGCGCCGCCCGGTCAGCCTCGAAGGCCCGGCCGACGACGATGGCGGCAACGATCTCTTCGAGACTGGGGCCGGCATGCGCTGCGGCGGCCGACGGTTCTGTCTCCTCTTCGAAATAGAAGGCCAACTGCACCGGTCGATCGTCGGCGTCATCGTCGTCGTCGCGGGGCGGCATGCTCGCCCGGCGCACGGCGTCGATCAGAACCTCGGCGATCGGGCGGGGCGATGCGGCGAGGCGCCGGGAGGACGTCGAGAGTGTGGAGGCCGTCGTCATGAACCGACCTCCACCACCAGGCTGGCGTTGAAGTCGGGGTTCTCCTCTCCGTAACCATGCGGATTGCAGACGATCCGGGTGCGGCCGACCATGTAGTCGAAGGAGGTATGGACGTGGCCGTGCACCCAGAGATCCGGCTGAGCGGCCTCGATAAGTTGGCTCAGGTCGGAGACGTAGGCCGCCGACAGGATTTCATTGGCGTAGCGCGGGTGCAACGAGCCGGCATGCGGCGCATGGTGCGTCACCACGACGGTCGGACCACTGAACGCCTCGGCAAGCGTCTTCTCGATGAACTTGCGCGAGGTGCGATGCAGGAGGAGGGCTTCCTGCGGCCGGAAGCGCTGCCACGGCTGCTTGATCCAGGAGATGCGGCGATGATCGTTGAGCCCTCGCGAGGCAGCGATCATCGCGCGGCCGAAATTGGCTTCGCCGAACAGAGCATAGTCGGTCCACAAGGTCGCGCCGACGAAGCGGGCGCCGCCGATCACGGCAGTGTCGTTCTCCAGCAAGTGGACGCCATACAGCGGTGCCACTTCGCGAGCTTGCGACAGTTCTTCATGAACGCTGCGCCGGTAGTACTCGTGATTGCCCATCACCATCACGATCGGGATCTGCATCTGCACCAATTGGCGCAGATGCATGAAGGCGCTCTCGGCACCCTGGCACGTGTCACCGGCGACAACGACGGCGTCGACGTCCGGCGGGACAACGATCTCCTTCGGCGCGCGGACGTCGGCATGGAGGTCACTGAAGATCTGGATCTTCATGAGGCCCTCCGGTGACGTGCGGCCGCCGCCTCGGTTGCCCGGGCGCGCCGGCGCAGATGGATGAGCACCGTCGCCGCTGTGAGCGAACCGTCGAGGGTCGCAAGCAGCAGGAGCGAACCCGTCCAGTCGACAAGCCAGGCCGGCGCATCGGCTTTGGCGTAGACATGCAGCCCGATCCGGATGGCGATGGCCTCGTCGCCGGCGATCGCGGCGGGCGCGTCCGGATAGGCGAGCACCCAGATCTGACGCAGCGCCTTGCGCAGCGCGACCGTGTCATAGGCGCCGTTGTTGTCCCCCCGCCACC
>JAEZEY010000093.1 GCA_023432845.1 Pseudomonadota bacterium | reverse complement strand
GCCCGTCACGACGGGCGCGCGCTCCGTGGCGGGGCGACGGGCGACCGCCGACAGGTCGGACCACGAGGTGCCGAGCGCGTTGAACAACAGGGCATCGGCAGGGCGCGTTGCCTGCGTGAGCTCGTAGAGCCTGTACGCGAGCAGCTGCACCGCGTCGAGGTCCACGCGCTGCCCGATCCGCGGCATAAGGGTTGCGGCCGCGTCTACCCCGTCCGCTTCGAGTACCCGGGCGAGGTGCAGGGTCGCCTCCCAGAGGGAGCTCCGGTCGTCCGCGAGCGGGTCCCACGACGCGTCGAGTTCGTTCGGCTGGTGGAGGCGGACCTTGCCCGCCTTCGAGGACAGCACGCCGCCGCGCGCGAGTCCCTCTACTGACGTGTTCGCGGCACGCGCGAGAACGTCCGCCTCGCCGAACGCCCTTTCCGCCCAGCCGTACTGTTCGTACCACTTGAGGCAGAAGCGCGAGTCCGCGTCGAGCTCGCCATCCTGCTCGGCGAGCACCTCGTCGAGTGCCTGGTTGATCAGGGCAAGTGCGGTCTTGACGCTCATCTCGGAGCCGTCGGCTTCGACCACCTTCGAGTAGCGGGAGAACACCGCCATGCCCGGGCCGATGGTCGACTGGGCGAGGTCCACGGGTGCAATAGCGCCCTGCTGCATCTCGCGGAGCGCCTGAGGAAGCTCGGCCTTGAGCGCGGTCAGAAACCCGCGACGGGTGGTGGCCTGGGCGGCCTCGTGACGAGGGCGAAGCGCGAGCACAATGGAGGACGCGAGGGCGTTCGTGCCACGTGCGATCATGCGACCCGAACCCTCGGTTCGCATCGGCCAGGTGGCTGTAATTGCCCACCCCGCACGGATCATTCCGTCGAGCAAGGTGGACCACCCCGTTGACACGTCGCCCTCAGCGGTCGCCTCCGTCTGCTTGAACGCGTAGTACACGGTGATCGGATAGCTCTCGGACGCCGCATGTCGGGCACGGGCGAAGATGAGTTCGAAACCCCTTTCGAACCATGCTGATGCGCCCTCTCGACCGCCGTGGCGGTATGGGTTCGCCACGAGTTCTTCAGCCTTCGGCACCAGGAGTGTACTGAGCAGTCCCGGGTGAACGTCCTTGAGGGATCGACGCAACCAGACGTAGAAGAAGTCCGAAAGATCGGAGTATCCGATGTTGTCGTAGTAGGGCGGATCGGTGGACAAGAGTGCGCCGCTATACGAATGGCTCGCTGCGTCTGCCTGGGCAGCAAATCCCCGACCGCTGGGAAGCGCGGCGATCACTTGCGCCTCCTTGTCCAAGACTGTGGAGAAACTGCCGCCGCTGTCGCCAAGAATGTTCTGCTCGGCAAAGTCCCATGCCATCGGCAGAGCTTGGCGCGCGAACGTCTCGCGGAAGGCGCCGCGGTCGCTCATCCACGTGGTAATCGAAGAACTGACGTTCGTGATCTTGCTTTGGACGAGCGCCAAGTACGTTGCGACGGCGTCGGCGTAGGCGGCGGCGCCGGTGCCGTCGGACTCCAGCGGCTGGCCCTCCGGCATGCCAGCCGCCAGAGCGTCTGCAAGGACACGCCCGCGGGCATCGGCGACGAGGTCGCTGAACGTCGTCAGCGCCACGAGCTGCCGGTGCGTGAAGAGGTCCGCGAACCGGGTCAGCCCATACGCCGGCGTCCAGAGGTTCCGTGGGTCGAACCCGAGTTCCTGCTCGGGCACGCCACCGGGACGCTCCACAACCGCGGACTGGACGTGATCAGCCGTTGGCGCAACATAGACGCGCTGGCGCGATCCCTCGCCGACGACCGCCATGAGGGTCGCGCCGAGCCGGCCAGCCATCCCTTCAGTCTTGATGTGATCCATCGACGCTGCTGAGCCGCAAGCCACGCACTCCGCGCCCCCGCGGCCACGCATCGTGCCGTCATTTTCGCCTGCGGGCGCGTACGACCCGTCGTGGCCAATGGTGAACTTAACGCGCCTGCCCGAAGGGGCCCCGGCGTCGTCGACCACCATCGGGATGACGTACGCCACCTTGCCCTTCTTCTTGCCGCGCCACCACGAGCGCACGAGAGGCATTTCGATGCCACACGCCGGGTTCGGGCACGTCACCGTCCGGGCCCAGATCCACGCGATGACCGTCGCCTTCGAGCCGTCGGGCAGCGTCGCCTTCGGGTAGAGGTGACCGATCCGCTCTTTCGCTCGGTCCCGCATCCAGGTGCCGTAACGCCGGACGTCCTCGGCGAGCCCGGTCGCCCGCGGCCACCCACCGAGCCGCGCCTCCGCTGCGCCCGGGAAGACCGGCGGGCGGCCGGCGAACTTCGGCGGGATCTCGATGAGAGCCTTGTTGATGAGCACCGCAACCGGGTTGAGGTCGGAGGCGTGCGCCTCGAGGCCCAGCCGCTGGGCCTCGAGCGGGATGGTCCCACCGCCGGCGAACGGGTCGAGGATCGCGGGCGGGACGCCGTCGGGCGCGGACGCCACGATCTCCGCGTGCGCCTGCTTGAGCAGCGCCTCGTCGTTGACGTTCTCCCAGACCACGAGCTTGCGGATGATGTCGTGCAACCGCTCGCGCTCGACGGCCTGCGCCTCCGGCGTCGGAAAGCGGTCCGGGGGGGACGACGGGTCGTCCACGAGCTGCGCGAACAGCACGGCGCGCGCGGCAGCGAGGGGTCGGCGGGCCCACCACAGGTGCAGCGTCGATGGGTGGCCGTGCCGGATCGACTTCTCCCGCGCCGACTCCCGGTTGATGTCCTCTAGCGGGAGGGACACCTCGATGAGCTTGCGCCGCGGCGTCGTGTAGGTCATCGGTGGTGCCTCTCTCCTCGCGTCGGGCGACCCGCCCGGTCCGCCACGCTATCGGCCTTCCGTTGCCGCTACGTCGGTCGAATGCTGGGCGGCGGCACGCGCCGTCGCCTCAGCGAGGATCTCCACCCACAGGTGCCTCGGGGCGACTTCGCTAAGCATCTCGAGAACGCTCTCGGCATTCTGTTCGACGGCCTTGCGGCGAACCGACGGTGCGGCGGTGCTTGGGCGACCGGCACTGCGGATGGCCGGTGCGGCAACATCGGGAGCGGTTGGCGCCCCGCCATCGGTACCGGCGGAGTCGACGGCTACCACACCACTGTCCAAAGACACGGCAGCTGGCAGGAGCTCGCCCTCGTCAACGGCCGGCTCCTCGTCGGCGTCGGGGGCGTCGACATGCAGCTCACACGGCAGCCTGCCCTCCTCGAACACGACGTCCAGATAGCCCGTCGTCCGAGTCAGGGCGATGTAGAGCATTCGCAACCCGTGCGGTCCGGCGTCGACGATCGTCTGAGGGTCGACGACGACGACCGCATCGAACTCGAGACCCTTGGAAGCGCCAGGACTCACGACGTTGATGTTCGCGGTCAGGCCGCGCTTGTCCCTGTCGGCGTCATTCCATTGCGTCCCCGCGGCGCGGAATGCCGCCTCGAGCGCGGGACGGCCACCGTCGGGGCAGATGACGCCGACGAACAGCCCGTTGCTGCTGTGCTCCCGCACCACCTGGACTACGCGGGCGAACCGGTCCTCCGCGGGGGGAACCTGGTGCCACTGCGGCGCGCGGTCCACGTCGCGCACCACACGCGGTGGTTCGACACCCGGAGCTGACCACGGGAGCAGGCGCGCAGCGACATCCATGACGCCGCGCGGCACGCGGTAGCCGTACTCCAGCTGAACGGTGGCCGTGGGCACCGGCCCTGCCAGCTCGGCGATGACGTCCTCCCAGGAGCTCCGCGCCCAGTGGCCGGTCGACTGCGCGATGTCACCGACGATCGTCATCGCGCCCTGAGCCGAGCGGCGCCTAAGTGCGGTGAGCTGCATCGGCGACAGGTCCTGCGCCTCGTCGACGACGATGTGCGCATAAGACGGCACCTCGCGGGACATCTCCCAAGCCACCTGGTCGAGCAGCGGGAGGTCTTCCTTGGACCACAGCTGGTCCGCCAGTCGGGGAGCCGCCTGCCGACGGAGCAGCTGCACCTCCCCACCCGTCAACGTGGACCCGGCGGCCGCGAGCAGACGATCGGCCGACCCGAACAAGTCGCGGAGGAACGCGGCGGGCGACAGCTGCGGCCAGATGCGCTCGACAAGTGCGTCCAGCTCCGAGGCGCGCAGCGTCGGTCCACCATCGCTCCGGAGCCAGCGGTCGCCGCGTTGGCGCCGACGCGCCTCTCGCAGCACCCGCTGCTCGACGGCAGTCCGGAAGTCACCGCGGCCCACCGCGTAGGGCAGCCGCTCGATCTCACCGAGGAGGAGTTCGATCTCGGCCGGCTGGAGGCTGACCCGCCACGAAACACCGTCAAGACCGATCTCCAACGGCTCGGTCGGGATCCGGACGCGATCACTGAGGGCGCGCGCGATGACCTCGACCATCCGGTCGTCACCCTTGAGCCGGGCGGCCTCCGGTCGCTCGACGTAGTCCACCGAGACCGATCCAGCCATCAATCGGCCGATGTCCGCCTGGACCACACGCTCCTCGCCGAGCTCGGGCAGGACGCGCCCGATGTACTTCAGGAAGGTCGGGTTAGGACCTACGACGAGAACCTCCGCGTTCGGCGCCTCGCGGAGCGGCCCGTACAGCAACGCCGCCACGCGGTGCAGGGCGATCGCCGTCTTGCCCGTGCCCGGCCCACCCTGGATCACCAGGAGCTGATCGGCCGGCGCCGCGATGACGTCGGACTGGGCGGCCTGAATTGTCTGGACGATCGTCTGCATCTCCGGCGTACGGCCACGGGAGAGGACCGTCTGGAGGAACTCGTCAGACTCGATGAGATCGGGCGTCGTCGCGCCAAGCTGTGCCACCTGCCGGGCGAGCTCGGCGAGGATCAGGTCGTCCAGGTCGGTGATCTGGTTCACCGGCTTCGTCGTGTAGGTGCGGCGCCGCACGACCCCCCGGGGATCGTCGTGGGTCGCTCCGCGGAGGCGCAGGATGGCCGGCGCGCGCCAGCTGTAGACCAGGCGGTCCTTGCGCTCGTCCGAGATCGCATGCTCACCGACGTACAGGCAGTCGCCGTCCTCGGTGTCGAGCCGCAGCAGGGCCACCGCGTCGTCAGGAGAGCCCAGCGTCTCGTCGGTGTCGGCGTTCGCCTTCAGCCGGGAACGGTCCTTGGAGTTGCCCGCCGACCCCCAACCGATCGCGCGACGATCCCGCGCCTCCTCACGAAGGGCGCGCGCGAGGTCGAAGAACTCCTGCTCGTCGTCGAGCGAGGCGTCCAGGGCGGGGAAAGCCTGCGTCATGATCTTCCTTCCGGGCGGAGACTGCCCGCCGAATGGAGCCGCAATGCCCGACCGGCACGGTACCCCGTGCTTCACCGCGGTGGGCGCGCTTGTCGTTCTGTTCGGCTAGCGTCGACGAAGGGTCCGACAACGGTCACCCGAATGGAGGAATGACGTGGTGATGCCGCCGTCTCCGGTCGAGAGGGAGATGCGAACACTGCTGGAGGCCCTGGTTCCCGGGGCGCGCGTGTTGGGGCTCCATCCGACTGGTCCCGTCGACGTTGTCGCCATGCGCTGGCGCGGGTCCAACTTCCTGGAACTGACGTACCGGGACGTGCACGGCCGCACAGGACAGACGGTTCTCAACAGGGACGCCGAACTTCGGATCTCGCTCGCATCGGCTGGGCGCACACGAGCCTTCGACGCTGAGGCCGAGGCGTGGCGGCTGGGCGCAGAGGCGCTCCGCATCCGGTACGCGGCACTCTTCGACCCGATGCTCGCGGTGGCCACGTCTGACCTGGACCCGCTCCCCCACCAGATCCGGGCCGTGTACGGGGAACTGCTCCCCCGAACACCCTTGCGGTTCCTGCTCGCCGACGATCCCGGCGCAGGCAAGACGATCATGTGCGGGCTCTACATCAAGGAGCTGATCCTGCGAGGGGACCTAGCGCGGTGCCTCGTCGTTGCGCCGGGGTCGCTCGTGGAGCAGTGGCAGGACGAGTTGCATGACAAGTTCGGCCTCAACTTCGAGCTCCTTACCCGATCGATGATCGACGCCGCGGGGCCGGGTGCAAGCCCGTTCGATCACCATCCGCTGCTCATTGCCCGGATGGACCAGCTCTCGCGCAACGAGGACCTCCTTGAGCTCCTCCGCCGCTCGGACTGGGACTTGGTGGTGGTCGACGAGGCACACCGGATGTCCGCCCACTACTTCGGCAACGAGTTCAAGGCGACGAGGCGCTACGAGCTCGGTCAGCTGCTCGGGCGCGTCGCTCGACACCTTCTGCTCATGACCGCCACGCCGCACTCCGGCAAGCAGGAAGACTTCCAGCTGTTCATGGCCCTGCTCGACGGGGACCGATTCGAGGGCCGGTACCGCGAAGGCGTCCACACACTCACCCCGAACGACCTCATGCGCCGGATGGTCAAGGAAGAGCTCCTGACGATGGAGGGCAGGCCGCTCTTCCCCGAGCGCCGCGCCTACACCGTGCCGTACACGCTCTCCGATGATGAGAAGGACCTCTACGAGGCTGTCAGCCAGTACGTGCGTGATGAGATGAACCGCGCCGACCGCCTCAAGGCGGAAGGCGAAGGTCGCCGCGGGAACACGGTCGGCTTCGCCCTGACGGTGCTGCAGCGCCGGCTCGCGTCGAGCCCAGAGGCGATTCTGCGCAGCCTCGAACGGCGCCGGTCCCGGCTTGAGCGGCGCCGTAGGCAGATGGATGCTGCGGCGGCCTACGACGACCTCGAGCTCCCCCTGCGGCAGAGACTCGACGCGCTGCTCGGCAAGGAGCCCGCAGACATCGACGACGCACTGGACGACGTCTCCGTCGAGGAGCTCGAGGAGCTCGAGGAGAACGTCGTCGATGCGGCAACCGCCGCGCGGACAGTCGCCGAGCTCGGTGTCGAGATCGAGATCCTCGGAGACCTCATCGAGCTGGCCGCCCGCGTGCGCCACGCTGGGTCGGACCGCAAGTGGTCGGAGCTGCGTTCGATCCTCACCGATCATGCGCTCACGCTCGACGGCAACGGCGCGCCGAGGAAGATCATCGTTTTCACCGAACACCGCGACACTCTCAACTACCTCGTTGCCCAGACGGCGCAGCTGATCGGCGACGCCGACGCCGTGGTCGCCATCCACGGCGGGATCCACCGCGACGAGCGAAGGAAGGTCCAGGAGGCCTTCACCCAAGACCGCCATGTGCGAGTCCTCATCGCGACCGACGCGGCCGGCGAAGGCCTCAACCTTCAGCGCGCGCACCTCATGGTCAACTACGACCTTCCGTGGAACCCGAACAAGCTCGAGCAGCGGTTCGGGCGGATCCACCGCATCGGCCAGACCGAGGTGTGCCACCTGTGGAACCTCGTCGCCGCGAACACGCGCGAGGGAGAGGTCTTCCTGCGCCTGCTGGACAAGATCGAGCAGCAGCGAGCCGCCTATGACGGCAAGGTGTTCGACGTCCTCGGGGACGCGTTCGACGACCAGCCTCTGCGAGAGCTCCTCATGGCTGCGATCCGCTACGGCGACCAGCCAGAGGTCCGCGCGCGGCTCGATCAAGTGATCGACGACACCGTCAGCCATGGCATCGAGGCCCTCATCGCGGACCGGGCCCTGCATCGCGACGTCCTGGGCGAGGCCGACATCGATGAGATGCGCCGACGGATGGAGGACGCCCAGGCCCGGCGCCTTCAGCCCCACTACATCCGCGCGTTCTTCCTCACCGCCTTCGCTGGACTCGGCGGCCGGATCGTCCCTCGCGAGGGGGGCCGCTACGAGATCACCCACGTGCCTCCCGCTGTCCGGGACCGGGACCGGATCATCGGTATCGCCGCCCCACTGCTCACCCGCTACGAGCGGGTCTGCTTTGAACGCAACCAGAGGCACCGGCCGGGGTGGTCGCCCGCCGAGCTCATCGCCCCCGGACACCCACTGCTCGACGCGGTCGTCGACCTGACCGTCGAGGCGCACGGCAACGCACTCCGACAGGGCGCTGTCCTCGTCGATCCCGCGGACCCGGGGGTCGAGCCGAGGCTGCTCGTTGCGATGAACCAGGAGATCGCGGACGGCCACTCGCCGCCCCGGAAGGTGTCCAAGCGGTTCGACTTCGTCGAGATCTCCCCATCGGGTGCGCTCCGTGCGGGTGGGCCGGCTCCCTACCTCGACTACGAGCCGTTGCCGCAGAGCGACCTCGCGGTCGCCGAGTCGGTCTTCGACGAGGAGTGGCTGGCACGGGGAGCGGAGGACATCGCTATCGACTGGGCCGTCCAGCACACGCTGCCGGAGCACGTGCAAGAGGTTGAGCGGCGGGTCAGGGCGACGGTCGCGCGCACCCGTGCCGAGGTCACTCGGCGCCTGACGAGCGAGATCAACTACTGGGACGGGCAACACTCCGCCCTTCTGGACAAGGAGTCCGCCGGACAGAAGCTGCGCATCCGGCCAGAGACTGCCGCACGGCGCGCGCGCGACCTCGAGACCCGACTGGAGCGCCGCCTGATCGATCTCGATGCCGAGGGGCATCTCGAGGTTCGGCCGCCACTCGTTGCCGGCGCGGCGCTGGTCCTGCCACAGGGGTTCGTCGACCAGTTCCGCGGAACCGATCTACCTGACGTCACTCGCCATGCCAAGGACACGGCAGAGATCGAGAGGCGCGCGGTGGATGCCGTGCTGGCTGCCGAGCGCTCGCTGAACCGCGCCCCGGAGGAGATGCCGCACAACAACCCCGGGTACGACGTCCGCTCGGTCGCCGGCGATGGCCGTGTCATCCGGATCGAGGTGAAGGGCCGCATCGCCGGTGCGGAGGACTTCACCATCACGAAGAACGAGGTCGTCACGGCGAAGAACCTTGGGGCTGACTACAGGCTCGCATTGGTCGAGGTGAGCCCGCACGGAGGGGATCACGACGCGGTCCGGTATCTCATGCATCCGTTCGACGACACCGATACCGACGACTTCCGGATAACCCGCTTCACGTTGAGTTGGGCGAAGACGTGGTCGGAGGGTGGCCCGCCGGCATGAGGGCGGCAGCCTCGGCGAACCAGCGGAAGCCGCTCGCGCCGCGTCGCCCTACCGGAGCAGCGTCTCCGCTGTGCGGATGACGCCGGCCGCCATGCGACGCTGCTGGCGTCCGGAACGCCCGTGGTGACGCACGCCTTCCCGGTGGCTGTGGCGCTGGGCAGCCAGAACCAGGCCCGGAGCGACGGCGTCGACGAGCACGCAGGAGCCGCCCACGAGCTTGACGAGGGCGTAGCTGCCGCTTGGCAGGCTCGACTCCGTTAGCCAGATGTCGACGAACACGCCGGTCCGCACGTCGACCGCGTCGGCGCGCTGTCCGGCGGGTGCGGACCACACGGTCCGTAGGACGCAGAGCAGAGCGTGATCGGGAAGGCCGGCGAGGACTCGGAACTCCTGGACGCGGACGAAGGCTCGACGGTCGCCAGCCGGCTGGAGCGCAGCGCGCGTCGCTGACGCCGCGAGCCAGACCAGTGCTGCGAGTACGGCTGCCAGCCAGCCGAAAGACAGTGCCGGGTCGCCGCCGACCTGACGGGCTTCCAGCGGCAGCAGGACGGGGACACCGACCAGGACCACAACTGCCGCGACCGGCGCAACCAGTGCTCGCGTCCATCGCCCGAGCCCCCGACGGATCAGCCTGGTCATTGCCTCACCGTCCCACTGCGCTCTTGCGCTCGAGACTTGGCGCCGGCGTAGTAGCACGCCGTGGATCCGGCGGCGTCGCCAAGCGCCTGATGTCGCGTTGAGCCGCCAGCACCTCGGCGGCGAGTGTCCGCGCATCGGCTTGCTGTCGGTCGGTGACAACGGCGGTGCCTAGCGCGTGTTCGGCGCTGGTCACGCCGTACCGGTCTCGGTACGCCGCGATCGTGCGCGCTCGAGCGTTCCACTTCGACCGCTCGACGGCCTCCACCGGGACAGGGCCGAGTTCACCGAGCCACGCGGCGCCTGCCGCCCGGGCGCGCTCGACGAGGAGCGTCGCCCGCTCGTCGATCAGTGTCGCCCGCGCGTCGAGCGCGTCGATCATGTCCGCGTCCGTCGCGCGCGTCGCCGCTGGGATGAGTCCGCTGACGAGCCGATGCGGGCGGCCTCGGCCCGCGGCGATGCTTGCCGTGGTCCATCGGTCGACCCGCTCGTGCAGCACCGACGCGATGTCGACGGCGCCGGCGGCCACCCGGTCGGCGAGGGTGGGCAGCGCGGCGTCGACGTTGAGGCCGTACGCCTCGGCGCGGCGCAGCGACGTCGTGAGGGCGCCGAAGGCGGGGGACGCCTCGATCGACCGCACCTGATCGGGTGTGAGGCCCGACCGCTCGAGCAGCGCCACCCAGTGCGGAGCCTCGGCGAGGTGCGCGATGGTCTCGTACTCCGCGGCGAGAGTTCGGATCGACCCAACCACTTCCGCCTCCTCCAACCTGCTCTCGTGGGCGGACGTGGCGGCGCCGACGTGGCTGAGTACGGCGGTGAGCACCCCGCGGCTGGTCGGGGCGACGTCGGCGAAGCCCTGCAGAGGCTCGGGGAGGACGTCGGTGCAGACGTACGCCCGGTTCGACTGGCGGGCCCGGGTGAGGGCGACGTAGAGAACCTCGCGTGTCATGGACGCTCCGCTGATGACCGCGTGGGCGGTGTCGACGGTCGCGCCCTGCGCCCGGAAGGCGGTGGTGGCGTAGCCGAGTTCGACGGGTTCGGCGGTGTAGGTCCCGGGCAGGACGACGGCGGGTCCGCCTGCCTCGCGCCGCACGGCGAGGGCGCCGTCGTCGTGGCGGGGGATGACGCTCCAGGTGTCGCCGTTCTTGACCCAGCCCTCGCCGATGCCGAGGTGGCGGTCGTTGCGTCGGGTGACGATCCGGTCGCCGACGCCGGCCGTGAGCCCGTCATGCAGGACGGTCCCGTTCGGCTCGACGGCCCCGGCGACTACGCGCTCGGCGCGGGCGCGTTCGTTGAGCGATCGGACGGTGTCACGGTCGCCGGCGATGAGCAGGGATCGCAGCCCCGCCCGCTCGTCGGTGGCCCACGCCACGTACGCGGCGTCGACCATCGCGGGGTGGTCCCCGGCCGACAAACGCTCGTGGACGTCGTAGTCGTCGAGGCATGACGGGTCGCCCACACGGAGCCGGGTCGAGGCGTCGCGCTCCCACGCGTGGGCGAAGCGGCGTGCGGCGCCGAGCTCGGG
>JAEZEY010000384.1 GCA_023432845.1 Pseudomonadota bacterium | reverse complement strand
ATAGAGTTGAGGTTAAAGCTATGCCACGAATTTAACTAAAAGTTTCTTTTCTTTTGTTTTCTTGTATAAGAATCAACTGTCAGGCTATTGCCGTCTCATTAAAATAAACTTTGCTGCGCAGTAGGATTTTCGTGTTCCAGCAGCCATTTTTTGCGCCATAGCCCCCCTGCATAGCCGGTAAGGGAACCATCGGCGCCTATTACCCTATGGCAGGGCACCACAACCCATAGCGGGTTCTTACCATTGGCACTTGCCACCGCCCTTATCGCTTTTACATCGCCCAGCTTTACTGCAAGCTGGTGGTATGACATTGTTTTACCAAAAGGAATCTCGAGCAACGCCTGCCATACTTTCTTCTGGAACTCAGTTCCTGCAGGATTGAGTTTAAAGTCAAAGCTTTTCCTGCTGCCGGCAAAGTATTCGTTAAGCTGTGTAACGGCTTCCTGTAGTTCAGTTTTTATGGTTTTTGAAACAGGCACGTCTTCATCCAGTACCCATATTTTAGACACGCCTGTTTCATCGCCTTCAATAAGGCAGCAGCCGAGGGGTGTATTTATGTGGGCTTGTTTCATGGCTTAAAGATAATCAATCCCCTTCTTCCAATTGAAAAATTTCATTTACAGGCTTATCAAAAAGCTTAGAGAGCTTTAAGGCCAATACTGTTGAAGGTACATACTTTCCCGCTTCAAGCGCATTAATGGTCTGCCTGCTTACGCCTATCCTCTCAGCCAGGTCCTGCTGTGTAAGGTTGTGTATGGCGCGCTGTACTTTAATATTATTCTTCATTTTGGCGTGTATGGTTAAAGCGGTACATTTTATAGCGGAAAAGGATAATAAAGATAAGCAGTTGGGAGAACATTGCCACATTTAAAACTGTTAGAAAAGGGACTCCATAAATGAACATGTAGCAAAACAGCAAAATGAGGTAGTTCGCTATAGTTGCCCATACCAGGCTGTGTAGCCGTATACTGGCTACAAATTCATCCTCATGTTTTTCCTTTGAGAAAGCGTACAGTAAACCAAAGGTAATAACAAAGAACATCAATATCTCATCCAGAATTGAGTTCTCAATCCACATGAACCAGTCACTATCGCCTAAAAAGCCGTCGTTGCCAAAAACAGCGAAAACTTTAGACTTAATTTCAAATGATGAAAATTTATCTAAGCAATAGAATAAAATAAGCATAATCAGGGATATCGAAAATAATATGCCACTAATAAGCTTCAGTTTGTGCGGAAATAAATAATTAGTTTTCATTGGTAAGTAATATTAAACAATTTCAGCTAATGTAAAATATATTTTTCATAACGACAAATAAACTTTACATTTTGTAAAACAAAAAAGCCATCACTGATGGATGGCTTTTTATAAACCTAACTAAATTATTGTTGTTTTTGTGCAGGAACAGATATCGGCGCAGGCGCTTGTTCTGTTTCAGGGGCAATTACTTTACCCTTAATGCTTAGTATTTTGTTAACTTCACTGTCATTTGTAGTTACAGTAACCGTTTTATTGAAAGTACCAGGGCTTGCAGCATTATAAGTAGCTGTTACAAACCCTTTTTCTCCCGGTTTAATAGGTGTTTTTGTATAGTTTGTAGCAGTACATCCGCATGATGCCTTCACAGTTGTAATAAGCACAGTTTGCTTTGTAGTGTTAGTAAAAGTAAAATCGTGTGATACCGGTTTACCTTTTTCAATGTCTCCAAAGTTAAAGCTGTCCTCTTTCCAGGTAATGCCAGATGGTGCATTGTTTTTTGGAGTTGCACTTGTAGCTGCAGCCTGCGGTGCTACAGCCGCTTTTTTTGCCGGTGCCTGTGCAGAGGCATTAAATGAAAGGAACAAAGCTCCTGCAACTGCAAATAAAGAAAGTTTTAAAGTTTTCATAGAAATTTGATATAAGTTAATAAAAATTTTCAGTTGTTTTACATTACAAATATATACAGTAAATGACTTATTGTTGTTAACCGCTTTCAAAGTATTGTTAATGACATGTTAACGGGTTGCTGCCTATTATTATTTGTAGTAATATCGGGAATTGCAAAATCTGTACCAAATTGAAGTTTAATAAGCTAAATATAATAGTTTTCATTGGCCTAATAGCTATAGTAGGCGTACTTGTAATGCAGCTGCTCATGCTAAATCGCGCTTATGCTTTTGAGAAAAGGGAACTGGGTGAAAAAATTCACTTTGCGCTGCAGGATGTTGTAAACAAGATTTACAATGACAACAATAATGATTTGCCCGCGACATCGCCCATTAAGAAAGTTTCGGAAGACTATTATATAGTGAATGTTGATGATGTTTTTGAGGCGGAAATACTGGAATACTATCTTAATACAGAATTCCAGAAGGTAAAGCTCGAGATGGATTATGAATATGCCATATACGACTGTGCCAGCGATGAGATGGTTTATGGCAAATATATTTCGTCTACCGGGAGGGCCATTAGCAGCGGCGAAATGAAATGCGAAAACTGCTTTACCAAAAAAGAAGGACTGGTGTATTATTTTGCAATAAGGTTTCCTGAAATTAAATACAGTTATATAACATCACTGCAGCAGTACTGGATATTTACCGGTGTATTGCTGCTGGTATTGGTAATATATGTTTATTCGGTACTGCTCCTTTTAAAGCAAAAGAAATATACAGAATTGCAAAAGGATTTTATCAATAACATGACACACGAGTTTAAGACTCCGCTCTCCTCAATACTTATAGCTTCTAACTATGCCGCAAAACAGGGCGAAATTACAGGTAACCCTAAACTTGAAAAGTATATGGGCATAATAATACAGCAGAGCAATAAGCTAAACCAGCATATAGAGCGGATATTGAATGTAGCTAAGTCTGACTCTGACTTTATTGGCATGGAGAAATCTGAAATTGATATTGCCGACACTCTCGAGCTTGTGAGGGATAATATAATGCTGAAATATGATAAGGCGGTTGTAAAGGTTTCATTGCCCCAAAAGCCTGTGATTATTATGGCTGATGGTTTTCATTTTTACAACATCGCTTATAACATTGTAGAAAATGCAGTTAAATATGGTTCACCCTCGCCGGTTGTAGAAATTAAGGCAGGCTATACAAATAAGGGTATTGAACTTACATTTTCAGATGATGGCCCCGGTATCCCCGCCAACCATCTTGATCATGTTTTTGATAAGTTTTACCGTGTGCCGCGCGAAAATAAAAATGAGGTAGAAGGGTTTGGGATCGGGCTTTTTTATGTAAAAAAGATTTGTGAACTTCACGGCTGGAAGATAAGTATGCACAACAATGAAGGTTCTGGGCTTGCCATAACCATTCGCATTCCTAAAAGCAGCATTTTATGAAAAAGAAAATACTGTATGTAGAAGACGACAATACTCTTGCCTTTTTAACTGCCGATAACCTGGAGCAGCAATACGAAGTTGTACATTATGCAAACGGGCGTGAGGCTTTCGGCGCTTTTAATGAGCAGGGATTTGATCTTTGTGTACTGGATGTAATGCTGCCTGAAATGGACGGTTTTGAACTTGCGGCCGCAATAAGGGAGCGCGATGTTGAAATACCTATTATTTTCCTTTCGGCAAAAACACTTAAGGAAGATCGTATAAAGGGATTAAG
>JAEZEY010000373.1 GCA_023432845.1 Pseudomonadota bacterium | reverse complement strand
CCGCTTAGGGGCGCAGTGCTTTTTTTGTCGGGACCACGGGGTCACGGCGCCAAGATGGCGCCGGCCCGGTGATGACAAGCGTCACTTGGCCGCCTGCACCATGATCTCGACCTTGTATTCCGGCGCGGCGAGCCGGGCCTCGACCGTGGCGCGTGCCGGCGTGTTGCCCTGCGACACCCAGGCGTCCCATTCCGCGTTCATCGCCGCGAATTCCGACATCGAGGTGACCCAGATATTGGCCGACAGCAACTTGGACTTGTCGGTACCGGCCTTGGCCAGGTAGCCGTCGATCTGCGCCAGGATGTCCTTGGTCTGGGCCGCCATATCCTTGCCCTTGGGATCGTTGGCCACGATGCCCGCCAGGTAGACGGTGTTGCCATGAACCACGCACTTGCTCATGCGCTGGTTGGAATCGTAACGCTCGATGGCCATCGGCCTTCCTCCGCTCGGTTGAAATCCGGCCGGAGTCTTAGCGGGCTTCGGCGACGAAGGGAACTCGGAACCCGGCTTTTGATTTATAGTGGCAAGCGCGCGCCTGACCCGCCGCCGCGCCGTAACAGGGAGAGTTCGCCATGGGCTGGTTTTCCTCCGATATCGACACGTTCGAAGAGCTGTTCATCCATAGCCTGCAGGACATCTATTACGCCGAGCATCAGATCAAGAAGTCGCTGCCCGACATGATCGACAAAGCGTCCGACGCCGAGCTCAAGAAGGGCTTCCGGATGCACCTCAAACAGACCGAGGGCCAGATCAAGCGCCTCGACCGCGTGTTCAAGATGATGAAGTCGGTGCCGCAGGGCACCAAGTGCCCGGCCATCGACGGCATCATAGAGGAAGCTAACGACATCGCCGGCGAGATCGAGAACAAGACAATCCTCAACGCCGCGCTGATCGCCGCGGCGCAGGCGGTCGAACACTACGAGATCACGCGCTACGGCACGCTCGTCGCCTGGGCGCGGCTGATCGGCCGGCCGGACGTCGCCAAGGTGGTCAACATGAACCTCAAGTAAGAGAAGGCGACCGACAAGAAGCTGAACGGCATCGCCAAGCGCAAGATCAACAAGAAGGCGGCGGCCACCAAGCTGAAGCGGCCGACCAAAGCCGAACAGGCCGAGAACGCCATGCTGGTCGCCGCGGCGGGCATTCCGGCGATTTAGTTACTGTCATTCCGGGGCGCCGCGCAGCGGCGAACCCGGAATCCAGCAACCAACTCCGAAGCGAATGTTTGGATTCCGGGGTCGCGTGCTCCGCACGCGCCCCGGAATGACGCCTATCCCCCCTTCACGCCCTGCGTATTGACGTAGAGCGCGTATAGCGAATGCGCGGCCGCCATGAACAGGCGGTTGCGCTTGACACCGCCGAAACAAACATTGGCGCAACGCTCCGGCAGAGAGATGTGCCCGATCGGCTCGCCCTCGGGCGTGAACACGCGCACGCCGTCGAGTTCCGGCGTCATGCCCCAACCGCACCACAGATTGCCGTCGATATCCACGCGGAAGCCGTCCGGCGTGCCGCTCGGACCGGCGTCGATCAGCACCTTGTGGTTCGACAGATTGTCGCCGGCGCCGACATCGAAGCTCAGGATCCTGCGCGGCTCGCTGCGCGACTCGACGATGTAGAGCCTCGATTCGTCGGGCGAGAAGGCGAGCCCGTTCGGCTGGTTGATGCCTTCCATGACCACGGTCGCTCTGCCGCTCTGCGGATCGATGCGGTACACATTGGTCGGCAGCTCCGACTCCGCTATTTCCCCTTCGTAGTTGCTCAGAATGCCGAATTGCGGATCGGTGAACCAGATCGAGCCGTCCGACTTCACCACGACGTCGTTCGGCGAATTGAGCCGCTTGCCATCGAACCTATCGCAGATCACCGTGATGCTGCCGTCATATTCGGTGCGGGTGACGCGGCGTGTCAGATGCTCGCAGGTGATGAGCCGGCCCTGGCGGTCGCGCGTGTTGCCGTTGCCATTGTTCGACGGCTTGCGGAACGGGCTGACCTGCCCGCTCTCCTCGTCCCACTTCAACATCACGTTGCCGGGCACATCGCTCCAGATCAGGCAGCGCGCATCGCCGAAATAGACCGGACCCTCGCCCCAACGCGTGCCGGTATAGAGCTTCTCCACGCTCGACAGCGGCAGATGATATTTCTTGAAACGCGGGTCGAACGTCGTGATCAGCGGATCGGGATAACGCTGGCTGGGCGACCACTGGCCGGCGAGCACGGCGGCTTTGCTATCGAGCGACATCGTTCTGATTTCCCCCGGGGATATTGTTCTTCAATCAGTCTAGCGCATGCGCCAGCACTTTGCGCATGACGTTCGGCAGCGCCTCGCCGGGCAGATCGGCGACTTTGACCCAGCGGGCGCCTTTTGGCGCTACCGCCGTCTTCGGCACCTCGGCGACGAACACCGTCAGCGCCAGCGGGAAATGGGTGAAAACATGCGTGACTTCGCCGCCCAGCTTGCGCCACTTCACGTTGCCCGCCAGCTTCGGTGCAGCGTCGAGCGCGGTCGCGACATCGAAGTCATGCGACCACTCGCTGCCCGGCACTTCGGTCATGGCCCCCAATAGGCCCTTTTCCGGGCGCTGGCGGAGCAGCACCTGCATGTTGCCTTTTGCATCCTCGCGCAGCACGACGAACGCGGCGCCGCGCCGCAATTTGCCTTCGCGCTTGGGCGCCTTGCGCGGGAAGGTCTCCTGATCGCCGCGCGCCCGCGCCACGCAAACGGCGTCGAACGGGCACAGCGCGCAGGCCGGCTTCTTCGGCGTGCAGATGGTGGCGCCCAGATCCATCATCGCCTGGGCGAAATCGCCGGTGCGCGCGGGCGGCATCAGCGAAGCCGCCAGCCGCTTGATCTCCGGCTTGGCCGCCGGCAACGCCTCCTCGACGGCGAACAGCCGGCTCACGACGCGCTCGACATTGCCGTCGACCGGCACCGCCGGCAGATCGAAGGCGATGGCGCCGATCGCCGCGGCGGTGTAGTCGCCGATGCCCGGCAGCGCCCGCAGCGCCTCGATATCGGCCGGAAACACGCCGCCATGGCGCTCGACGACCGCGATCGCGCAGGCATGGAGATTGCGGGCGCGGGCATAATAGCCCAGACCGGCCCAGGCGCGCAGCACATCGTCGAGCGGCGACCGCGCCAGATTCATGACCGAAGGCCATGTTTCGAGGAACTTGGCATAATACGAACCCACCGTTCTGACGGTGGTCTGCTGCAGCATGATTTCCGACAGCCACACCGAATAGGGCGCGGTGCGCTCGCCCTTCCGCGCCCGCCACGGCAGCACGCGGCGATGCCGGTCGTACCAGGCGAGCAGTTCTGCCGGGTCGGGCGCGTCCGGTGTTTTCTTTCGCCGCGAGGTGCGGACTGCTACGGTCATGGCCGCACGATCCTAGAGCGGACCCAAATGAGCAAGCCTGGCGGCAGTTTTCCCCGTCCGTTGTCCGACTTCACCGCAGCGAGCCTCGGCGGCGTGCTGAAGGCGCAGGGCTTTGCCTCGACCGAAATCCTCACCCGCTGGCCGGCCATCGTCGGCGCGGAGATCGCCGCCCACAGCGAGCCGATGAAGATCAACTGGCCGCGGCCGAAATCGGACGTCGGCGACGTCGAGCAATCCGAGCCGGCGACTTTGGTGCTGCGGGTCGAAGGACCCATGGCGCTGGAAATCCAGCATCAGTCGTCGGTTATTCTGGAGCGGGTGAACCGCTTTTTCGGCTGGCAGGCCGTCGGCCGGCTGGCGCTTCGGCAGGCGCCTTTACGGCGCAAGGCACCGAAACGCCGCCCGGCCCCGCCCGATCCGGCCCTGACCGCGCGCCTCGCCGCCGACATGACGGAAATCGAGGACGATCAGCTACGCGACGCCTTGGCCCGCCTTGGCTCCGCTATCAAGACAAAGTGAGCCGTACTGTTGATGCGGCCGACTTCGCGCCATTGCCACATTCGTCCTGTCCAGCTAGCAGAATGCCCTGCGGCGGACGCTTTTTCCGCGAATATTGTAACGGAGACATCCCTTGCGCCTGACCCGACGTGAATTCTGCCAGAGCACGGCTTTCGTTGCGCTTGCGACGGCCTTGGGATTGTCGACCCTGACCGAGCCGGCGCTGGCCCAGGTTTCGGAAGTCGAGCTGATGGCGCCGAACGCCCTGCCGGAAATGGCGCTGGGCGATCCGAAGGCGCCGGTCACCGTCATCGAATATGCCTCGATGACCTGCCCGCACTGCGCGACCTTCACCGAACAGACCTTCCCGGCCATCAAGTCAAAATACATCGACACCGGCAAGGTGCGCTTCATTTTCCGCGAATTCCCGCTCGACAACCTCGCCGCCGCCGTCTTCATGCTGGCGCGCTGCAATGCCGAGACCAATTCCGACAAGTATTTCGCCTTTATCGACATCATGTTCCGCCAGCAGCGCACCTGGGCGGTCGAAAAGCCGCTGGAGCCGCTACTGACCATCTCAAAGCAGGCCGGTTTCACCCAGGAAACCTTCAATGCCTGCCTGTCGAACCAGAAGGTTCTGGATGGCATCGAGGCGGTGCGTCAGCGTGGCGTTGACAAGTTCAAGGTGCAGTCGACCCCGTCCTTCTTCATCAACGGCAAGCTGCACACCGGCGCCCTGTCGGTCGACGAGATGTCCAAGATCATCGACCCGCTGCTGAAGAGCTGAGGGCCAGGTTCCGCCGGACCGCAATATGTAGTCCGGCGGTACAAAGGTATTTTTATTTTCATCCACAGCCGAAAAGTCTGGAAAACCGGGCTTTTGCGCCCCACCTCAGTTGCCTGAGCGCCATCAAAATTTCATTCTTCCGCGTAATGCGGCATACGACGTATAGCGCCCGGGCGGTGGCCCCGGCACCCCGCTCTCGTAAGTCATCGACAATCCCGGAAGGGGGGGGCGGCGCCCC
>JAEZEY010000327.1 GCA_023432845.1 Pseudomonadota bacterium | reverse complement strand
AGGACTACGACCCGTCGCTACCGCCGGTGCTGGCCAATCGCGACCAGCTCGTCCAGGTCTTCCTCAATCTCGTCAAGAACGCCGCCGAGGCGATCGGCGAGGACGCGACCGACGGCGAGATTCACCTCACTACCGCGTTCCGTCCCGGCGTGCGTCTCGCCGTGCCCGGGACCAGTGCCCGCGTGTCGCTGCCGCTCGAATTTTGCGTGCGCGACAACGGACCGGGCGTGTCCGACGACCTGATGCCGCATCTGTTCGACCCCTTCGTCACCACCAAGCCGTCCGGCAGCGGGCTCGGCCTGGCGCTGGTGGCGAAGATCGTGGGCGATCACGGCGGCATCATCGAGTGTGAATCCCAGCCGCGGCGGACGACCTTCCGCGTGCTGATGCCCATTTACAGCGGTGAAGGCGGCGCAAGCGAAGACGCACCGTCTTCCCAGACTTCGTGAGGTAGATACATGCCGACGGGGAGCATCCTTGTCGCCGATGACGATGCGGCCATTCGCACCGTTCTCAATCAGGCACTGTCACGCGCGGGATACGAGGTCCGCTCGACCGGCAACGCCGCCACCTTATGGCGCTGGGTCAACCAGGGCGACGGCGACCTCGTCATCACCGACGTGGTGATGCCGGACGAGAACGCATTCGATCTCATTCCGCGCATCCGCAAGGCGCGGCCCGACCTGCCGATCATCGTCATGAGCGCGCAGAACACCTTCATGACCGCGATCCGCGCCTCCGAGCGCGGCGCCTACGAATATCTGCCGAAGCCCTTCGACCTGAAGGAACTGATCGGCATCGTCGGCCGCGCTTTGTCGGAGCCCAAGGAGCCGCGCCAGCAGCCGGCCAAGCCCGAAGAGTTCGACGCCATTCCGCTGGTCGGCCGCTCGCCGGCGATGCAGGAAATCTACCGCGTGCTGGCCCGCCTGATGCAGACTGATCTCACGGTGATGATCACCGGCGAGAGCGGCACCGGCAAGGAGCTGGTGGCCAAGGCGCTGCACGATTACGGCAAGCGCAGAGCCGGCACCTTTGTCGCCATCAATATGGCAGCGATCCCGCGCGACCTCATTGAATCGGAATTGTTCGGCCACGAGAAGGGCGCCTTCACCGGCGCCAACACGCGCTCGGCCGGCCGCTTCGAGCAGGCCGAAGGCGGCACTCTGTTCCTCGACGAAATCGGCGACATGCCGATGGAGGCGCAGACGCGTCTCCTGCGCGTTCTGCAGCAGGGCGAATACACCACGGTCGGCGGCCGCACGCCGATCAAGAGCGACGTACGCATCGTCGCCGCCACCAACAAGGATCTGCGCCAGCTCATCCAGCAGGGCCTGTTTCGCGAGGACCTGTTCTTCCGCCTCAACGTCGTGCCGCTGCGCCTGCCGCCGCTCCGCGAGCGCACCGAGGACATCCCGGATTTGATCCGGCACTTCTTCGCCCAGGCGCAGCGTGAAGGCCTGCCGCCGAAGCAGATCGACCAGGCCGCGCTCGACCGCCTCAAGCGCCACCGCTGGCCGGGCAATGTGCGCGAACTTGAGAATCTCGCCCGCCGTCTCGCCGCGCTCTATCCGCAAGAGACCATCACGGCTGCCGTGATCGAAAGCGAACTGGCGCAGCCGGCGCTGCCGGCCGCGGGCGACGAGCCGCGCGGCGAAGAATCGCTAAGCGGTGCCGTCGAGCGGCATTTGTCCGCGTATTTCTCCGGCTTCGATGACGGCCTGCCGCCGGCGGGGCTCTATCACCGCATCCTGCGCGAGATCGAATATCCGCTGCTCACCGCCGCGCTGGCGGCGACGCGCGGCAACCAGATCCGCGCGGCCGACCTGCTCGGCGTCAATCGCAACACCTTGCGCAAGAAAATCCGCGATCTCGACATTCAGGTCTATCGCGGGGGGAACTGATCGTATCGCCGCAGCTCAGTACAGGCTAACGTTTGTGCCTACTTGCCCCGGATGCTCACGCCGCTAGATAGGCGGTGACATTGCGGGATAGACGACCATGGCACAGGCGATCGAACTCGGCCTCGACACTTTCGGCGACATCACCGACGGCCCGGACGGCCAGCCGCTGCACGCGGCGCAGGTCATCCGCGACCTCATCGACGAGGCCGTGCTGGCCGACGAGGCCGGCGTCGACTTCATTGGCGTCGGCGAGCATCACCGCGCCGACTTCGCCGTGTCGTCGCCGGAGATGGTGCTGGCCGCCATCGCCGGTCGCACGAAACGCATTCGTCTCGGCTCGGCCGTCACGGTGCTCTCGTCGGACGATCCGATCCGCGTCTATCAGCGCTTCGCCACGCTCAATGCCGCCTCGAACGGCCGCGCCGAAGTCATGCTCGGCCGCGGTTCCTTCATCGAATCCTTTCCACTGTTCGGCTTCGACCTCAATAAATACGAGGAGCTCTTCAACGAGAAGCTCGACCTCTACGCCGCGGTCCTGAAGCAGGAGCCGGTGACGTGGCAAGGGACGACACGGCCGCCGCTCAATAACCAGAGCGTTTATCCCAAACTCGACGCGCCGCTGACAACCTGGATCGGCGTCGGCGGCACGCCGGAGTCGGTGATGCGCGCGGTGCACTACGGCTTCCCGATGATGCTGGCGATCATCGGCGGCGATCCCAAGCGCTTTGCGCCCTATGCCGATCTCTACCGGCGCTCGCTCGCCGAGATGAACAAGCCACAGTTGCCGGTCGGCGTACACTCGCACGGTTATGTCGCCGACACCGACGCGCAGGCGAGGGAGGAGCTGTTCGCCGATTACAAGCGCATGCGCGACAAGATCGGCGCGGAGCGCGGCTGGCCACCGTTCGGCAAGGCAGAGTTCGAGCGGGAAATCCAAGGCGGCTCGCTCTATGTCGGCTCGCCGGAAACCGTGGCGAAAAAGATCGCCGCCACCGTCAAGGCGCTCGGCGTCCAGCGCTTCGACATGAAGTATTCGGCCGGACCGCTGTCGCACGGCAAGATGATGCGCTGTATCGAGCTCTACGGCCGCAAGGTCGCGCCGCTGGTCCGGGAGATCCTCGGATAGCCCGCGTCAGACGTTATCGCGTCCCGTCGTGTCAGTCGCCGCTTCTCCGAGATCACGGCGTAGTTTTTGAAATTTCTTTCGGTAGGCGGCAGGCGACAATCCCACTCCGCGAGTGAAAAGCCGGCGAAAAAAGCTGTCGTCTGCATAACCGATTTCCGCGGCGATATCCTCGACCGGCAACCTACTGCGTTCGAGCATTTCTTTGGCTTCTTCGATCCGCAAAGTATGGACATATTCGATCGGCGACAGACCGGTGGCCGTTTTGAAGCGGCGGGCAAGGCTCCGCTCGCCTAAGCCCGTGCGCTGCGCCATGGCTGCGACCGGCGTCGCATTTCGATAGTTGTCCGCCAGCCATTCCTGGCAGCCCGCGACGACCTCGTCAGTACTGCGGCTGCGTGCGGCAGCCGCAAAGGGCAACTGGCCATTATGGTGCCACTCGACGAGATAGAGTTTGGCGAGCCGCTGCGCGTTCTCGATGCCGACCAAGCGGGCAACAATGAAAAGCACCAGATCCTGCCAGGAAGTGCCACCCCCTGAAGTGATGACGCGCTGACCTTGACCCGCAAGCGCGAGCACCTTGTTCGGCTGCACCCTCAGCTTGGGATAGTGATGTTGCAGTGACCGGCAATAGGCCCAGTGGGTGGTGGCTTCGCCGCCATCGAGCAAACCGGCCTCCGCAAGCAGAAATGCGCCGGAGCAGGCTGAAGCGACGATACTGCCGCGAGCCGCACATTCACGCAGCCATGCGGCCTCGTCGGTCAGCGTTCCGGTGATACCCGCATTCTTGTCAACCCAGAAATTCGGTATGCAAATAACGTCGGGCGCGTCGGATTCGGCGAGATTGGCTTGTGGAACGATGGTCAAACCGTTGTTGGCCAGTACACCGGCGCAAGTAGCTGCAACGATCCGCGGCGCGAAGAGTGAATTGCCGGGCTCGCCGTCGACAAGCAAGCTCCAACCCCGTCCCGCAGCCGCAAACATATCGAAAAAGCCATAGATGTTGGACGGTGTCGCTTTCGGCACCGCCAGAATGGCTACCGATATCGGTTTCACAGTACCCGCCGATTTGTCTTGGTCGGGTACGAATAACCGATTTTGCCAACAGCTCCAACCGACGGAGGGAGCCGATTAGGCCTGTTTTTGACCGATCCCGCCCTGACCGTTCGGACGCACGTGAGCTAGCAGGACGCGCATTCACTCTAGCCACCTTTGGGAGACCGTCATGAATATCCACGCCTCACCGCAGCCTGCTGCATCGCCCGCTCAATTCGATCAGCCGCGCTGTGATGCCTTTCTGGGCCGCATGCTGCGCGGTCTCAACGATGCCGCAGTGATTGTTATGATCTCGCTCGGACACCGCCTTCATCTGTTCGACGCCATGTCCGGCGGGCAACCGGCAACAGTGAGCCGCCTCGCAAAAGAGGCGGGGTTGCAGGAACGCTACGTCAAGGAGTGGCTCGCTGTAATGACCGTCGGTGGTATCGTTGAATTCGACGCGGTGGCGCAATCCTATCGACTGCCGCTCGAGCATGCTGCCTGGCTGACGCGTTCGGCGCCAAAGAACCTCGCCATCTCGGCACAGTTCATTCCGGTGATTGCCGGGGTCGAATCCGACCTTGCGGAACGCTTCAGGAATGGCGGTGGACTGCAATATCGCTGCTATCATCGCTTTCACGATGTGATGGGAGAGGCCAGCGCACAAACCGTCCGCGCCGCACTCGACACCACGATTGTTCCGCTCGTGCCCCGCCTTGAGCAGAAGCTGGCAGCTGGCATCGACGTGCTCGATGTCGGTTGCGGCACTGCACCCGCAATTCTTCATCTGGCGGCCAGATATCCTCGCTCTCGCTTCGTCGGTTACGACTTGTGTGAGGAAACCATCGCGACGGCGCGATCGCTGGCTCGGTCGCGCAATCTCAGCAATGTACGTTTTGAGGTGCGCGACCTGCCGGGCTCGTCTCTGGGCGGTCCATACGACCTGATCACGGCTTTCGACGCGGTCCACGATCAGCGCGATCCGGCCGCTCTGCTTGCCGCGGTCCGCAAGGGGTTAGCGAGCGATGGCGCTTTCCTGATGCAGGATATTGCCGGCTCAAGCTACCTGGAAAATAATCTCACGCATCCGTTCGGAGCCTTCCTCTACGCGATTTCCTGCGCCCATTGCACATCGATCTCTCTCGGACAGGGTGGGCCTGGGC
>JAEZEY010000312.1 GCA_023432845.1 Pseudomonadota bacterium | reverse complement strand
ACGGTCGGCTCTGCGGGTCCGGTCGTCGGTCTGTTCGGCACCGTGTGGGGCATCATGACGAGCTTCCAGTCGATCGCCGCGTCGAAGAACACATCGCTTGCCGTGGTGGCGCCGGGCATTGCGGAGGCGTTGTTCGCGACCGCGGTCGGCCTCATCGCCGCCATACCGGCGACGATTTTCTACAATAAGTTTGCAGCCGAAGTGAATAAACAGGCGCAGCAGCTCGAAGGCTTCGCCGACGAATTCTCCGCCATCCTGTCGCGTCAGATCGACGAGCGCGGGACGGGCTGAGCCGGATACCGGGGCGGCATCGCGGGAGGGGCCGCGATCCGAAACTTGAGGGACGATGTGAATGGCAGCGAATGCGGGAACGCCGACGATCGGCAAAGGCCGGCGCCGCCGTCGTTCGGTGATGGCGGAAATCAACGTCACGCCGATGGTCGACGTGATGCTGGTGCTGCTCATCATCTTCATGGTGTCGGCGCCGCTTCTGACCGTCGGCGTGCCGATCGACCTGCCGCAGTCGCAAGCCAAGAGCCTCGATCAGGACAAGGAGCCGCTGACCCTGTCTGTCGATACGCAGGGGAAGATCTATCTCCAGAATGAGGAGATCGAACTTGCCAACCTGGTGCCGAAGCTCGAAGCAGTGGCGCAGGCGCGCGGCGGCAAAGAAGCGCGGGTCTATATGCGCGGCGACAAGAACGCGAATTACGGATCGATGATGGCGGTGATGGGCCGGCTGTCGGCCGCCGGTTTCCACCGTGTCGCCCTGGTCACCGAATTCGAGCAGGGCAAATAACAATCAATGCAGATCCGGACGGCATCAGTGATCTCGACCGCCTTGCACGTCGCGGTGCTGGGCTGGGCGACGCTGTCGTTCTCCGGCAAGGCCTTCGAAGTGACGCCGCCGGAGTCGCTGCCGGTCGATATCATCAGCGACAAGGAGTTCTCGGAAATCACCAAGGGCGTGAAGGACGCAAAGAAGGTCGAGGAAGTGCCGAAGCCGGTGGTCGAGAAGATTGCCGAGGAGCCGCCAGAGCCGGTCGAGGATCTCAAACCGGCGATCAACGAAAAGCGCGAGGTCGCCGACAACAAGGAGGCTGCGCCCGCGCCGCCGAAGCCCGAGCCGAAGCCGGATCAGATCGCCGACATGCTCAAGGATGACAAGCCGAAGCAGGAAGCCAAGGCCGAGCCGCAGCCGCTGCCGCCGAAGAAACCGCCGGTGCCGAAGAAGCAGCCCGAGCAGAAATTTGACGCCGACAAGATCGCCGCGCTGCTCGACAAGCGCGACCCGACGCGCGCCGCCGCCACCGGCGCACAGATCAACAGGAATGCCAGCCTTGGCGCCGCCAACGCCAATGCGGCACGGTTGACCCAGTCGGAAATCGACGCCTTCCGCCGCCGGGTTGCCTCGTGCTGGACCATCCCGGTGGGCGCCGAGGGCGCCGACAACCTCAAGGTGGTGTTCCGCGTGCTGTTCCGTCGCGACGGCACCGTCGAGCGCGGCCCCGATCCGGTCGAGGGTTCGGCCTCGCCCTACGGGCCGGCCTTCGCTGACAGCGGCCGGCGCGCGATCCTGCAATGCCAGCCCTATACGATGCTCAGGCCCGAGCATTACGACAGCTGGAAAGATATCGAGATCGGCTTTACGCCGCGCGACATGTTCCAGTAGTTGTTGTTTCAATTCATCCGGCATGCTCTCGCCGGCCCGATACGGAAGCGATTGAATGGTGCGATCCAGCGACGTTTCAAATCCGAGCCTGCCTACCCGCCGCGGCCTGATGGCCGGGGCTGGCGCAGGCGCGCTTCTGGCGCTGGCGCTGCGGCCGGCCGCCGCCGTGCTGCGGCTCGAAATCACCTCGGGCAACGTCCAGGCGATGCCGATAGCGCTTCCGGACTTCGTCGCCGGCACGCCGGACGATGCCGAGGTGTCGCGCAACGTCACCGCCATCATCTCGAGCAACCTGCAGCGGTCCGGCCTGTTCGCGCCGATCAATCCGGCCGCCTTCACCGAGAAGATCACCAACTCGGACGCCGTGCCGCGCTTTCCCGACTGGCGCGTCATCAACGCCCAGGCGCTGGTCACCGGCCGCATCACCAAGCAGGCGGACGGCCGCCTCAAGGCGGAATTCCGTCTGTGGGACGTGTTCGCTGGCCAGCAGCTCGACGGCAAGCAGTACTTCACCACTCCGGACAACTGGCGGCGCATTGCGCATATCATTTCCGACGCCGTCTATGAGCGCCTGACCGGTGAGAAGGGCTATTTCGACAGCCGCGTCGTCTTTGTCGACGAGACCGGGCCGAAGGACCGCCGCGTCAAGCGGCTCGCCAACATGGACCCGGACGGCGCCGGCGTGCGTTACCTCACGCGCGGCGACGACCTGGTGCTGACTCCGCGCTTCAATCCGACGACGCAAGAGATCACCTACATGTCCTACGGACAGGCCGATCCGCGTGTCTATCTGCTCAACATCGAAACCGGCCAGCGCGAGATCGTCGGCAACTTCCCCGGCATGACCTTCGCCCCCAGGTTTTCGCCCGATGGCCAGCGCGTCATCATGAGCCTGCAGCAGGGCCCGAACTCCAACCTGTTCGTCATGGACCTTCGCTCCAAGCAGACGACGCGGCTGACCGACACGCCGGCCATCGACACCGCTCCGTGCTATTCGCCGGACGGCCGCTCCATCTGCTTCGAGAGCGATCGCGGCGGCTCGCCGCAAGTATATATTATGCCCGCGACCGGCGGTCCGGCGCAGCGCATCTCGTTCGGCGAAGGCTCACACTCGACACCGGTATGGTCGCCGCGTGGCGACTACATCGCATTTACCGGCCAGGCGCGCGGCCAGTTCTCCATCGGCATCCTCAAGCCGGACGGTCAGGGCGAACGCCTGCTCACCTCGGGGTTCCACAACGAAGGCCCGACCTTCGCGCCGAACGGCCGCGTGCTGATGTTCTTCCGCGATCCGGGGCAGGGGCCGTCGCTCTATACGATCGACATCACCGGCCGTAACGAACAGCGGGTGCCGACGCCGGCACTGGCTTCGGATCCCGCCTGGTCGCCGCTGTTGTCCTGAAGCGCGCCGGCACTATTCCACCTGCGCACCGGCCCAAATCCCGACCGCGCCGTCAGGGCGCCATATTCACCGGCTTTTAACCATGACCGGCGGTTTAAGCCGTTCGGGCAATGTTTATGGGCCGCCGCAAGGTTCCATTTAGGTTGATGGAAGGTTCGCTTAACCAGCCCGCGGTTAGATGTCGGGCTTAAGCGCGCGGCTCTGCTTTCGGGCCGCTCGATGTCGAGGCGGGGGGCACCGCTTTCGGCGGAGTACGGAGTGATCAGGATGATCGAGATCGGAAAATTCGCTCGCGGCATGCGGCTCGCCGCCGTGCTCGCTTTGGGTCTGGCCATCTCGGCCTGCGCCAACCAAGGCGCCACCGACGGCGCCGACGGGGTTGCCGGAGGCGCCTCGACGCCGGGCAGCCAGCAGGACTTCGTCGTGAATGTCGGCGATCGCGTCTTCTTCGAGACGGACCAGACCGAACTGACGCAGACGGGCCGCGACACGCTCGACAAGCAGGCGCAGTGGCTGACCCGCTATAGTCAGTACACCTTCGTCATCGAAGGCCATGCCGACGAACGCGGCACCCGCGAATACAACATCGCGCTCGGCGCCCGCCGCGCCCAGTCGGTGCGAGACTATCTCGCCTCGCGCGGCATCAATGTTGCCCGCATGCGGACCATCTCCTACGGCAAGGAGCGCCCGGTCGCGGTGTGCAACGACATCTCGTGCTGGTCGCAGAACCGCCGCGCCGTCACGGTGCTCAACGCCGGCGGCGCCTGATAACTTTCATTGACGCTTCGGCGAACGATGTGATGCCCGGCCTCGTGCCGGGCATTCGTCGTTGACCGCCTGCGGACTTTGCGACCCTCGGCGACAGAGCCTTCAACAGCCCCGTTTATTCCCGTTGTCACGGGTTCCCGCGCGCGCGATGATCCCCCGCGCGGCCGAAGCACTCACGTCTGGCCGTAGTGGAATTTCGAGGGGGCTTGGATGACACACGGCTTGAAGCGCGGGCGCAGGCTCGTTGCGGCAATCACATTTGCCGGCATCCTGCCGTTCATCGCCGCCTGCGGCGAGAAGAACACCTACGTTGCGCCGCCGCCGCCCAAAGTGACCGTCGCTGTGCCGGCGAAGAAGCCGGTCACCCGCTATCTCGAATCGACAGGCAACGTCGCCGCCGTGAATTCGGCCGATCTGGTCGCGCGCGTCGCCGGCTTTGTCCAGGACATCAAGTACGAGGATGGCGCCACCGTCAAAAAGGGTCAGGTGCTGTTCGTCATCGAGCAGAAGCCGTACGAACTGAAAGTCCAGCAGGCCAAGGCCAACGAGGACAACGCCAAGGCGGCTCTGGTCTCGGCGCAGGCCAATTATCAACGCCAGGCCGATCTGGTGCCGAGCGGTTCGGCCTCCAAGGCCGCGCTCGACAATGCTGTTGCCAGCCGCGACAGCGCGCAGGCGGCTCTCGACCAAGCCATCGCTTCGACAAAGCTGGCCGAGAACGATCTTGCTTATACCGAGGTCAAGGCGCCGTTCGACGGCATCGTCACCGCCCGCAAGGTCTCGGTTGGCGCCTTTGTATCCGGCAACGGCACGCCGCTGGCCTCCATCGTCTCGGGCGATCCGATCTATGTGAACTTTACCATCGGCGAGCGGGACATCATCCGCATTCGCGCCATGATCGCCGAACGCGGCCTCACCGCCGCCGAGCTCAGGAAGGTGCCGGTGGAGGTGTCGCTGCAAACCGAGACCGGCTATCCGCACAAGGGCACGCTCGATTATGCGGCGCCCAGCATCGATCCTTCGACCGGCACGCTCGCCGCCCGCGCCATTTTCGACAATCCGAAGCACGTCCTCCTGCCCGGCCTGTTCGCACGCGTGCGCATCCCGCTCGGACCGCCGAAGGAGGAACTGCTGGTGCCGGACACGGCGCTCGGTACCGATCAGGGCGGCCGCTATCTTCTGGTCGTCAACAAGGACGACGTTGTCGAGCAGCGCCGCGTCGAACTGGGGCCGCTCGACGGCACCCTGCAGGTGATCGACAAGGGCGTTGGCGCCGACGATCGCGTCATCG
This sequence comes from Pseudomonadota bacterium, assembly GCA_023432845.1. Lineage (GTDB taxonomy): Bacteria > Pseudomonadota > Alphaproteobacteria > Rhizobiales > Xanthobacteraceae > Pseudolabrys. The sequence goes on along the minus strand of JAEZEY010000312.1, from coordinate 3,936 downwards.
TCAACGGCATGCTGCGCGCGGTGCCGGGGCAGAAGGTTGACCCGCAGACGGCTTCTGCGCCGCCGAAGTCCTCGTAACGAGGGCTGGGCAATGATCTCCAAATTCTTCATCGAGCGGCCGGTTCTCGCTAACGTCATCGCCATCCTGATGGTCGTGATCGGTGCCGTTGCGTTGTTCCAGTTGCCGGTCGCGCAATATCCCGATGTCGTGCCGCCGACCGTATCGGTGACGACGCGCTACCCCGGCGCCAGCGCGCGCACGGTGATCGACACCGTGGCGCTGCCGATCGAGCAGCAGGTCAACGGCGTGGAGGGCATGATCTACATGCAGTCCTATGCCGCCTCCGACGGCTCCTATAACCTCACCGTGACGTTCAAGATCGGCACGGATCTCAACTTCGCGCAGGTGTTGGTGCAGAATCGCGTGTCGAGCGCGCTGGCGCAACTGCCGCAGTCGGTGCAGGCGCAGGGCGTCGTGGTGCAGAAGAAATCGACGTCGATGCTGCAGATCGCGACGCTGACGTCGAGCGATCCGAAGCACGACAGTCTGTTTTTGTCGAACTACGCCACCATCAGCCTCAAGGACGAGCTGTCGCGCGTTCCCGGCGTCGGCAACGTGACCGTGTTTGGCGCGGGCAATTACGCCATGCGCATCTGGCTCGATCCGAACCGGATGAAGGCGAGGGGGCTGAACGTCAGCGACGTGGTCGGCGCGCTGCAGTCGCAGAACAGCCAGGTGACGGCGGGCCAGATAGGCGCGCCGCCCGGCCCCGACACGGTGCCGTTCCAATATACGCTCAATGTCTTCGGCCGTCTGAACGACGTGTCGGAATTCGCCAATGTCATCGTCAAGACCGGCCCGACCGGCGAGATCACGCGCGTGCGTGATGTCGGCCGCGTCGAACTGGGTGCGCAGACCTACGGCGTCATCTTCAAGGTCGACAACAAGGCGTCGGCAGGCCTCGGCATCTCGCTGACGCCGGGCGCCAACGCTCTTACCGTTGCGACAGATGTGAAGAAGCGGCTCGCCGAACTGGCGGCCGGCTTCCCGCAGGGCATGCAGGTTGACGTGCCATTCGATGTCACGGTCTTCGTCAATGCTTCGATCCACGAGGTCTACAAGACGCTGATCGAGGCAGCGATTCTGGTGCTGATCGTCATCCTGATCTTCCTGCAGGACTGGCGCGCCATGCTGGTGCCGGCGACCACGGTGCCGGTCACCATCATCGGCGCATTCGCCGCCATGGCGGCCATGGGGTTCACGGTGAATTTCGCCACGCTGTTCGCCATCGTGCTGGCGATCGGCATCGTCGTGGACGACGCCATCATCGTGGTCGAGGGTGCGGCGCATAATATCGACCACGGCATGAACGGCCACGACGCCGCCATCGAGGCGATGCGGCTGCTGCTCGGGCCGATCATCGGCATCACTTTGGTGCTGCTGTCGGTGTTCCTGCCGGCGGCATTCCTGCCCGGCTTGACCGGACAAATGTATGCGCAGTTCGCGCTGGTGATCGCCGCCACAGCGCTCATTTCCGCGATCAACGCCGTGACGCTGAAGCCGACGCAATGCGCACTGTGGCTGCGGCCGACGGTGCCGCCGGAAAAGCGCAACGTCTTCTATCGCGGCTTCAACAAGGCCTATGACAAGTCCGAGAGCGCCTATGCGCGGCTGATGACTCGGCTGGTTGCCCATGCCGGCAAGGTGACGGTGTTCGCCCTCATCGCCATCGGCGTCACGCTATACGGCTTCTCGCGCATTCCGACCGGCTTCATTCCGATGGAAGACCAGGGCTACATGCTGGCCACGGTGCAACTGCCGGACGGCGCTTCGCTGCCGCGCACCCAGGCCGTGATGGAAAAGCTGGACGCCATCGCGCGCAAGAATCCAGGCGTCGACAAGGTCGTGACCATCGCCGGCATCTCGGCGCTCGACAACAGTTCCAACCTGTCGTCGGCCGGGGTCGCCTACATCATCCTCAAGGACTGGGACGTCCGCGGCAAGGCGCTGAGCCTGTTGCCGATGTATCAGTCGCTGTCGCGCGAGCTCGGCGCCATCGAAGAGGCCAATGTTCGCGTCTTGCCGCCGCCGCCGATCCAGGGCATCGGCAACGCCGCCGGCACCACGGCGCAGGTCGAACTGCGCGATAACTCGACCGACTACGTCAAGCTGCAGAGCATCGTTGATACCCTGATGGGCAACGCCGCCTCGCAGTCCAACATCCAGGCGGTGATCTCGTCGTTCCGCGCCAATGTCCCGCAATACCTGGTCGACGTCGATCGCGTGAAGGCGCAGGCGGTCGGCGTTTCCGTCGATCAGGTATTCTCGGCGCTCGGCGGTTATCTCGGCTCGGCATATGTCAACCAGTTCACCCAGTTCGGCCGCACCTTCCAGGTCGTGGCGCAGGCGGATTCACAGTTCCGGCTGCGCACGCAGGATCTCGATAATATCTCGGTGCGCAACAATCAGGGCAGCATGATCCCGCTGTCGCCGCTGATCGAAATCAAGCCGGTGAGCGGGCCGTCGCTGGTGAGCCTGTACAATCTCTATCCGTCGGCGACCGTGATCACTCTGCCGGCGCGCGGCCATTCGACCGGCGAGACCATGACGCTGATGGAACAGATCGCCAAACAGTCCTTCCCGCCGAACACGGTGATGGAATGGACCGGCCTCTCGTATCAGGAGAAGCTCGTCGGCAACCAGATGTATTTCGTTTTCGCCATGGCATTGCTCTTGGTCTATCTGGTGCTCGCCGGGCAGTACGAAAGTTGGTACCAGCCGGCTGCGGTCATCCTCGCGGTGCCAATCTCGCTGGTCGGCCCGGTGAGTACGCTGCTTCTCCTCGGCATCGAGAACAATCTCTATACCCAGATAGGCATCGTGCTCCTGATTGCGCTGTCGGCGAAAAACGCGATCCTCATCGTCGAGTTCGGCCGTGAGTTGCGTGAGGGCGGCAAGGGCCTGCTCGAGTCCGCCGTCGAAGCCGCGCGCGCGCGGTTCCGTCCGATCCTGATGACATCGTTCGCCTTCATCCTCGGCGTGCTGCCGCTGGTGCTGGCGACCGGCGCCGGTGCCAATGCGCGTGCCTCGATCGGCATCACCGTGTTCACTGGCATGCTGGCTTCGACCTGCCTGGCGGTGCTGTTCGTGCCGTCCTTCTTCGTCGTGATCCGCGCCTTCGAGGAATGGATGAAGGCGCGCGGCAAAAACGCGCCGAAGCCGGTGCCGGCTGAGTAATCCCCCGCAAAGCGCCGCCGGCGGGCCACAATCTGGTCGCACTCGATTGGCTATGGTAGGGGAACGCCCCGCTCCCGACGAGGAGAGCCCGAGGGCCCGCGTTCAAGGGCCAATGACCGGCCGTCTGGCCGACGAATGAGCCGATGAGAAACAATCCGAAAACTCCCCATGCCCCGCTGACGACGGGCACGCTGTTTCGCTTCGCGCTGGCTGCCGTGGTGGTCGCGGCCGTGGTGCTGACCGCGTTCTACTCGGCGCACGCGCAGGACCGCGGCGGCAACTTCCTCGATAACCTGTTCAGCCGCGGCGAGGGCGGGCAGCAGCAGCAGCCGCAGGGCATGCCGGGCGGCGAGGGCGATCCCAACGATTTGTCGGTGCGCATTGGCCGCATCGAGAACGCCTTGCGACAGCTCACCGGCACCATCGAGCAGCTGCAGTATCGCAACCAGCAGCTCGAACAGCAGGTGCGCGCGCTACAGGGCGGTGGTGCGCCGCAAGGCCAAGCGCCGGCCGTCGTGCCGAACAACCAGAATCCTCAGGTTCCGCCGGGCCAGTTGCCGAGCGTGCGTCCGGGCGTGCCCGGCGCGCTGCAGCCGTCGCAGCCTGCCCAGCAACAGCCGGGCCGACGCTCCGATGTGTTCGATCCGTCGCGAAACCCGCAGGCCCCCGGCGCGCCGCGCCCGCTCGGCTCCGCCGACT
>JAEZEY010000171.1 GCA_023432845.1 Pseudomonadota bacterium | reverse complement strand
ACCGTGCGGCTTGGACCGCCGGGAGGGGAATTTGCGCCGCATCTCCGACGCCCCAACCCGGCCACCGCTCCCCGCCCCAGCGTCTGGAGACGCTGATCAGACACCCCTCGCTAGCAGGGGCGGGATGAAGGGGAATATAGGCCTAGTGCGGGACAGGAGTCAATAGTCCTAGGAATATTATTTGACACCGTCATCGTCCGCGAAGGCGGACGATCCAGCCCTGGCTGCCGTCACAGAAAGCGCTGGGTTCTCCGCCTTCGCGGAGGACGACGTCGAGTATGCCGGGAGCGCTCGGTCCTTGCCACTTGTGGGGAGGGTAAGAGAGAGCTCCGCTACGCCCTTAAATACTCCCCCAGCCGCGCCAGGCGGAAGGGCGACAGGTCGACATGCCGGGCCTCGCCACTGGTGAGTTCATCGGCCAGCGCTTCGCCGAGCGCCGCCGAGTGCTTGAAGCCGTGGCCGGAGCAGGCGGAGGCGAACATCACGCGCTCGCTGCGCGGGTCCTTGTCGATGACGAAGCGCGAGCGATCGACCCGGGTATAGAGGCAGGTCGCGGTCCGCACACAGCGCGGGCCGAGATCGGGAAAGAACGGCTCGATATAGGTGCGGAAGGTGCGCGCGGTCTCGTTCACCGGATCGACGCTGCGATCGACGTTGTCGGGATCGGTGGGCGGGCCGCTTTCCTCATGCGTGACCTTGAGGCCGTTTCCCGGATCGCCCTCGAGCGGGAAGCCGTAGATGCTGCTGGTAACGCCGCCGCGCCGCGGCAATTGCCAGATGAAGACGGGGCAGTTCTCCGGGCGGAAGCGCTCCGGATTGCTCTTGATCTCGAACCAGTGCAGCACCTGCCGGGTCACGGTGAAGTGCCGCGCCAGTTCGCCGGCGACGAAGCCGGGCAGCCAGGCGCCGGCGGCGATCAGCACACGGTCGGCGGTGAAGCGCTGGTTGTCGCCGGTCGCGACTGTGACGCCGGTGGCCGACGGTTCGATCTGCATCACCTGCGTGTCGCGCCGCAACTGGGCGCCGGCCTTCGCCGCCAGTTCCAGCGTCGCGTCAATGCAGCGCTCGACATAGAGATAGCCGGCTTCCTCATCGAGGATCGCCTTGTCAGTGGGCTGGACTGCGAATTGCGGATAGCGCGCGCGGATGGCGGCGGCATCGTCGAAAGTGCGGGTTGGGATGTCGAAGCGTTTCGCGGCCGCTTCGACATTGGCGAAGAAATCATCGACGTCATGCATCACCACGGCGTCGGCGCCGGAAATGGTCAGGCAGCCGTTGCGCACGAACAGGGTCTGACCGGTGAGCGTCTCGAATTCGCGCCACAGCGCATGCGAGCGCAAGGCGAGGGCCGAGTATTCGACGCCTTCGCCGATCGCGGCGCGGGTGATGCGGGTGTCGCCATGTGACGAGCCGTGCTTGTGCGGCGGCGAGAAGCGGTCGATGCCCAGCACCCGGGCGCCGGATCTGGCGAGATGAAGGGCGGCGGCGCCGCCAACCGCGCCCAGGCCCACCACGATGACGTCATGTTCTGCCATGACGCAAAGGGTGACTCACGGCCGGACGATGGTCCAGCCCTGTTCCGACAGCTCGATCAAGGTGACGACGCCGGCTTTCACGCGCTTGGCGTTCTCGACCAGCGGCGGCTCCTTGCCTTCCTTGCGGGTCAGGGTGTCGAGCGTGTTCCCGCAGGCCTCGAACGAGACGTTCGGCATGCCCTGCCTGAACGACTTGAGCCGGGTCGCGACCGGCGTGCGGTCGGCCAGCAGCATGGCGAGGCCGGCATTGAAGGCGACGATGCGGATTTCGACCTCTTCGCCCTTGTCCGAGTAATAGCGCGAGACATTGGCCGCGACATTGAGCACGGCGTTCATCTTGGACTCTTCGCCGTCGCTGATCTGCAGCGCGAGGCGGTGCGGCTTGTCGGCAGCACGAGCGGCATTCAGGGCGAGCGGCAAAGCGAGCAGGGCGGTGATGAAGGCGCGGCGCAGGATCGGCATGACGGTCTCCGTGGAGACGTGACCTTATCAATCCCGGCAAACGGGCGATATTCCGCTTCGTTCCAAACTTCGCCGCCGGCATGGAACGGAACCACTGCCGCTTGGCGGTTCGCCGAAAAGCAAATGCCCGGCGCAAGGGCCGGGCATTTGGAAACCTGAAGTCGCTGCGAAGCGACCCTACCGGTCTTCTTACTTGATTTTGCCTTCGCGATATTCGACGTGCTTCTTCGCGATCGGATCGTACTTCTTCTTCACCAGCTTGTCGGTCTGGGTACGCGAGTTCTTCTTGGTGACATAGAAGTGACCGGTGTCGGCGCTAGACACGAGCTTGATTTTGAGGCTGATGGCCTTGGCCATGATTTAAGTCCTTGAATCTCGGGATATCGTGAGCCGCAGAAGCATCAAGGCGGCTGCGTGGCGCGGAAACTAGCCAGACTTGGCCAAATGTCAAGGAATCCCGAAAAGTTAAGCGAATTCAGCCGTCTGGCTACAGCAATTCGCGGTAAAACTTCTGATTTTCCATGTAATAGAACGGCACCGGCAGGTCGTGCGCCATGCCGGCGGCGACCCGCGCCGCCAGTTCCTCCAGCACAACCGAGGTGATGGTCGGCATGTCGAAGCGGGCGGCTTCTTCGATCGGCGCCCAGACCAATTCCACCAGCTCCGAATTCGGCCCGACCACGCCCTCGATGCGGTCGGCGATTGTGGTGGCGTCGGCGGTGAAAAAGCGGGTGTCGAAGCGCTTGGGCCGCCGCGGCGGCGTGATGGCGCGGGCGATGAAATGCAACTGGCCGAGGTCGGGATGAATGTTCGCCTTGGCGAATTCGGTCCAGATCTCGCCGGGCGTTTGCGGCGGCTCGTCGCCTTTCACGCCGAGCAGGATGCCGGTTTCCTCCGCCATCTCGCGCACGGCAGCGAGCGCCAGCCCGCGCGCCAGATCGGCAGCGGGATTGCCGACCTTTTCGAGCAGCTTGGCCTGGGTGTCGGGATGCAGTTCGCTGACCGCCGTCATGGTGCGATCATGGGCTTCGATCCGGCCGCCGGGAAACACGAACTTGCCGGGCATGAACTTGTGGCCGTGATGGCGTCGGCCGAGCAGCACTTTTGCCTCGTCTCCCCCGCGGTCGATCAGCATGATGGTCGCGGCGTCGCGCGGTTCGGAATAGGGGAATGATTGGTCGCGCTCCATATCGGTCATGCGCTTGAGGAGCCGGTCGCCGTCGTTACTGCCCATTGTCGTCTCACTTCCCCTTACTTCCGCACTTACTTTCGTTTGCCCTTGTTCTTGCGAACCTTGTGGCGACTGCTCTTCTTGCCGATCTTGCGGCGGCGCTCTTCGCTGCGCTTCTTCTCTTCGTGGCCCTTGGCGGTGTCGCTCTTGAACTTTGTGCCCTTTAACTTTGCACCTTTGCCGCGCCGCTCCATACCACGTCCGAAACGAGGCACGGGCGTGCCCCGGCTGCCATGCGACAGGATATCGAAACGCAGCGCGCCGGCCACCGGGGCAGCCTCTACCAGCTTCACGGTGATGTTGTCACCCAGCCGGTAGGTCTCGCCGCTGCGGCTGCCGACCAATGCATGGCCGGCCTCGTCATAGGCGAAGAACTCGTCGCCGATGGTGCGCGCCGGCACGAAGCCGTCGGCGCCGGTCTCGTTGAGCTTCACGAACAGGCCGGCGCGGTGCACGCCGCCGACCTTGCCTTCGAAGGTGGCGCCGATGCGGTCGGCGAGAAAATGCGCGATCAGCCGGTCCTTGGTCTCGCGCTCGGCCAGCATGGCGCGGCGCTCGGTGGCGGAAATCTCGGCGGCGATCTCGGCGAGCTCGGGAATGCCGAAATTGCCGGGCAGGCCACCATGGCCGAGGTGCAAGGCGCGGATCAGCGCGCGGTGGACGATCAGGTCGGCATAGCGGCGGATCGGCGAAGTGAAGTGCGCATAGCGGCGCAGGTTGAGGCCGAAATGGCCGTAGTTCTCGGCGGAATATTCCGCCTGCGCCTGCGAGCGCAGCACCACTTCGTTGACCAAAGTCTCGCGCTCGGTGTCCTTGACGCGCTCGAGGATGAAGTTGAAATTCGAGGCGCGCAGCGTGCCGCCCTTGGCGATGTTGATGTCGAGGCTGGCGAGGAATTCGCGCAGCGCGTTGATCTTCTCGAGACTCGGCTCGTCATGGACGCGATAAATGAGCGGCGTGCGCGCCTTCTCCAGGGTCTCGGCGGCGGCGACATTGGCGAGGATCATCATCTCCTCGATCAGCCGGTGCGCGTCGAGCCGTTCCGGCACGGTGACGCGATCGACGGTGCCGTCCTTCTTCAGGAGAATCTTGCGCTCGGGCAGATCAAGATCGAGCGGGCCGCGCTCGGCGCGGGCGCGCTTGAGCGCTTCGTAAGCGGCATAGAGCGGCTTGAGGATCGGCTCGAGCAGCGGGCCGGTGACGTCGTCGGGGCGGCCGTCAATGGCGGCCTGCGCCTGCTCATAGGCGAGCTTGGCCGCCGAGCGCATCATGATGCGGTGAAACTTGTGCTCGCGTTTGCGGCCGTCCGCGCCGATGACCATCTGCACGGCGAGCGCGGCGCGGTCCTCGCTCGGCTTGAGCGAGCATAGATCGTTGGAGATGCGCTCGGGCAGCATCGGCACGACGCGGTCGGGGAAATAGACCGAATTGCCGCGCACCAGCGCTTCGCGGTCGAGCGCCGAGCCGGGCGTGACGTAATGCGCGACATCGGCGATGGCGACGGTGACGATGAAGCCGCCGGGATTGAACGGATCGGCGTCGTCCTCGGCATGGACGGCGTCATCGTGATCCTTGGCGTCGGCGGGATCGATGGTGATCAGTGGCAGCTTGCGCCAGTCCTCGCGACCGCCGGAGAGGGTCGCGGGCGTCGCGGCCTCCGCCTCGTTGACGGTCTCGCGGCGGAAGACGTCGGGGATCGAATGCGAATGGATGGCGATGAGGCTGACCGCCTTTTCGCTCTTCAGCGAACCGAGACGCTCGACGACGCGGCCGTTCGGCGGGCCGAAGCGCGAGACGCGCTGCGCCTCGACGGCGG
>JAEZEY010000104.1 GCA_023432845.1 Pseudomonadota bacterium | reverse complement strand
TTCTGGGGATTGGTGCGCAGGCCGATCTTCAGTCAAGCGCACAACGCGTCGCGATACGTGCGCGTAAACCTGCAAGGAGGTTGATATGCGTCGTTTTGCTATGGCGCTGCTGGGCGCAACGCTTCTGGGTGGGGTAAGCGCGAACGCGGCAGACTTGCCCGTCAAGGCTCCGATCTACACCGCTCCCCTCATGTACAACTGGACTGGCTTCTACGTCGGCATCAACGGCGGCGGCGGCTGGGGCCACACCGATTGGACGTATGTCGGCGGCGGCAACGCCGATCACAGTACAGACGGCGGGCTGATCGGCGGCACCATCGGCTACAATTATCAAATTCGGAACTGGGTGCTCGGCCTTGAAGGCGATTGGGGCTGGGCGAACATCAAGGGCAGCACGACCTGTCCGAACCCCGCGTTCTCCTGCGAGTCGAAGATCAACTCGATTGGAACGTTGCGCGGCCGCGTCGGAATGGCCTTTGGCGCGACCGGAAACTTCCTCCTTTATGGTACGGGCGGCTGGGCCTGGGGACGGACGGAGATTCAGACCGTCAGCGCCGCGCTCGGCACCAACGGCACCAGCCACACCGCCAATGGCTGGACGGCCGGCGCGGGCGTCGAATGGGGCTTCTTGCCTAACTGGTCAGCGAAGCTTGAATACCTGCACGTCGGCTTCGGCTCGCATACTTATACAGTCGACAGCGGCCTGCTGGTCGATGCGAAGCAACGGGTCGACATCATTCGCGGCGGCTTGAACTATCGCTTCTGATCGGCCGCAGATGCAATTTGCGAGAGGCCGCCGCTTCTGGCGGCCTCTTCCTTTATATGCGCTCAGCTTCTTGCCGCGCGGTCCGCAATCGCCGCCAGCGCCGCGCGATCATCTGGAAACCCTGCGCCGATCCAGGCTTGTTCGGCAGCCCGCAAGGCCGCGCCGAGCGCCGGGCCTTTCTCGATGCCGCGTCTCATGAAATCGTCGGCCTTGAGTGGAAACACGGGCGGCGTCCAGCGCTGCGGCAGTGTCACCAGTTCGCGCCACGGCGCATCGTGATCGGAAGCCTGCGACCGCGTCCAGGCGAACAGCGCGCTGTCGGTGTAGGCGGTCTCCTTCAGCCGGTACAGCAGCGCGCGCGACACGGACTCATCCGCCCGCGGCGAGAAGCGCCGCCAGTTCTGTGCCATCGCCGTCAGCCGCGCATGTTCGGCATTGGCGAGGCGAAGCTTGTGCCACAGGCGCTCGCTGTCCTCGGCAATAACGACGCCGAGCGCGCCGAGCCGGCGCGCAGCGTCGGGCACAAGCCCGAGTGCGGCTTCGGCCTTCGCCATGTTCTCAAAGGCCGCGAGGTAAGGCACGCCGCCGAGTACGCGCAGCAGCAGCCCCGCGTGCGCCATGACGGCAAGCGTCGGCGCGGCGCGCGGCGCCACGACGAGCTTCAGCATCTCCATGCGCACGCGTTCGCGCGACAGCTGGTCGAGGCCATCGCGCTCGTGAATGCAGGCCGCCAGCCCATCGGCGTCCGGATGACCATGGCCATAGGCGGCATGGAAGCGGAAGAAGCGCAGGATGCGCAGGTAGTCTTCCTCGATGCGCCGCCGCGCATCACCGATGAACCGCACACGCCGCGCTTCAATATCGTCAAGACCGCTCGCGTAGTCGTGCACCGTGCCGTCACGCGATGCCGACAGCGCATTCATGGTGAAGTCGCGGCGCAATGCATCCTCGCGCCAATCGCGTCCGAATGCGACCTTGGCGTGGCGGCCGAAGGTCTCGACATCGGTGCGCAAGGTCGTCACCTCGAACGGATGCTTGTCGATGACGACGGTGACGGTGCCGTGTTCGATGCCGGTCGGCACCGGCTTGAAGCCCGCTGCCCTGGCGCGGCGCACAACTTCGTCCGGCACCGCCGTGGTGGCGACATCGACCTCGTGGACCGGCGCGCCGATCAATGCGTTGCGCACCGCGCCGCCGACAACACGGGCTTCTTCGCCATCACGGTCGAGCACATCCAGCAGCCGCGCCAGTTGTGCGGCAAAAGGCCAAACGGAAAAATCGACCTTGCGCTCCGTCGCGTTCATCGCATCTGCCCCGGCACGAAGCGGCCCTGCTCGTCGACATGCGCCGGCACATAGCGCGAGCCAGGTGCGGCGCCGCCATACTGGGCTAAATAGACAAAGCTGCCGACCACCAGCAGCAGCGCGGCAATGGCCAGCCACACGATCCGCTTGACCGGCCAGGACTCCGGATCGAACACGCCGGCCTTGGTCGCCCACAGAAACACGGCGTAGAGCACAAATGGTATGGCGAACAGTAAAATTTGAATGGCGATCGTTCGGATCATCGGTAGATCCTCTCGCGCATGTTGCGCAGGATGCCGGCGGTAACGCCCCAGATGTAATGCTCGCCGAAGGTGATCGCGTAATAATGCCGTTCGACGCCCTCCCATTGCCGCGAGTGCCGCTGCATGTTGGCGTCCGCCATCAGGAAGCTGAGCGGCACCTCGAATGCGACATCGACTTCCGACGTGTTCAGTGTGAGCTCAAAGCCCGGCTCGACGCGCGCGATCACCGGCACAATGCGGTAGCCGAGTGTCGTCATGTAGAGATCGAGATAACCGAGCGGCTGAATGAGGTCGCGCGACAGGCCGATCTCCTCGTCGGCTTCGCGCAACGCTGCCGCCATCGGATCGGCATCGGTCTTGTCGATCTTGCCGCCGGGAAACGAAATCTGCCCCGGGTGATCGGGCAGATGCTGGGCGCGCTGCGTCAGCAGCACGGTCGGCTCCGGATGATCGACGATGGCGACCAGCACCGCGGCCGGACGGATCGGCCGCACCTCGGCGATCTTCTGCAGCACCGGATCGGCGTCGTGGTCGCCGCGCACCGGCGTCACCGACGGGTCAGTGAGACCGGCCGGCGTTTCCAGCGTCAGCCGCTCGCGCACACGTGCGAAGAGTTCCGCCGCTGCCAGCGGCGTGCCGCGTGATCGCGGGTCAAGCATCAGGAAAACCCCCGCAACATGCTGGCTTCGGCCATGGCGTAGAATTCGCCGCGCGAGGCGATGCCGAACATCACCTTGCCACCGATATCGCGTTCCTCACCCAGATCGACGAGATCATAGAACAGCGCCCGCGTCACCTTTGCCCACAGATCGCTGCGCACATGGATATAAGGCGCGAGCCCGCCATTCTCGGAATCCTCCTCGAAACGCAACGCATGGCCGGGACCGGCCGCGATCCATTCATCGACATTTGTCCGAAAATTCAATGTGCGGCCTTCCGCCGCGTTCTCGACCTTGAGTTCCACGGCCAAGAACGGTGCGTCGTCGACAACGATTCCGACCTTCTCGACCGGTGTGACCAGGAAATAGTCGTCGCCCTCGCGCTTGAGCACCGAAGAGAACAGCTTGACCAGGCCGATCCGGCCGATGGGCGACTTTTCGTAAAACCAGGTGCCGTCCGAGGCGATTCGCATGTCGATATTGCCGCAAAACGGCGGATTCCACAGATGCACGGGGGGCAAGCTTTTACCGCCCGCCCGCGGAAGCATGGCCGCGATGCCGTCCAGGCCGCCCTTTTTGCTGCCCGCCGTCACATCCTGCCGGTCGTCCTGCCCTGTCTTCGCCATTGTTACCTTCGTACTCTCCTATGGCGCGCGCCGGCTGTTCGCAACTTTGTGACAATCCCCGTCGCCCCAAGAAGATAGCGTAGGCTACGCAAAATATTGAGGCAGATTCGACAAGTCGCCCTAGGTGCTTGGTGCGTTAGTTGCATAGCCTCTCGGCAAGAGCTTCTAGGAAAGCCGAAGCGCCCAGGCGCGGAGCGCGGAAGCTGAAAGGGACCAGATATGGCGTCGGCAGGCGGTGAAAGCATTGAAAAGCTGGAAGATATGATCGTGCGCGCGGCCGAGACCACGGCTGCCCATGTGCGCGCCGCCAAGGACGCCATCGGCACCGTCATTTTCGGCCAGGAGCAGGTGGTCGAGCGGGCGCTGATCACGGTTTTGTCCGGCGGCCACGCGCTGCTGGTCGGTGTGCCGGGTCTCGCCAAGACCAAGCTGGTGGAGTCCTTGGGCATTGCGCTCGGTCTCGACGCCCGGCGCGTGCAGTTCACGCCCGACCTGATGC
>JAEZEY010000051.1 GCA_023432845.1 Pseudomonadota bacterium | reverse complement strand
TGCTGACACGCACCATCATCGGCCTCCTGCCCTTTCGCGAAGGCACGATCGAAGTACTCGGCACCGATCTGGGCAAGGCGTCGCTCAAGGAGCGCCAGGCTGTGGACCGGCGCTGGGGCGTGCTGTTCCAGCAAGGCGCGCTGTTCTCGTCGCTGAGCTCCGGCAAGAACGTCGAATTCCCGATCCGCGAATATCTGCGGCTGTCACCGAAGCTGACCACCGAGATCGCGATCGCCAAGCTGGAGATGGTCGGCCTTAAGCCCGACGTCTACCGAAACTACCCCTCGGATCTGTCCGGCGGCATGATCAAGCGCGTCGCGCTGGCGCGGGCCTTGGCGCTCGATCCCGAGATCCTGTTTCTCGACGAGCCGACCTCGGGCCTCGATCCGATCAGCGCCGCCGAATTCGATCATCTGCTGCTCACGCTGCAGGAAACGCTCGGCATTTCCGTGTTCATGGTGACGCACGACCTCGACAGCCTCCATCGCACCTGCGACCGTATCGCCGTGCTCGCCGACGGAAAGATCATCGAGGCCGGCACCATGGACGTGATGCTGGAGTCGCAGCACCCGTGGCTGAAATCGTATTTCCACGGTGAGCGCGCACACGACGATTTTCATGTACCGATTAAAGGGCGGCGCGTCACAGAGCGTCGCGCCTGATGTGGAGTTGAGACGATGGAAGACAGGGCAAAGTTCGCGCTGATCGGCTTGTTCACCTTCGCGGTGGTCGCCGCCGCGTTTGTCTTCATCTACTGGCTGCACAATGCCGGCGGCTCGAAGGAAACCCGGCCCTATCTGGTCGTGTTCGAGGGCTCGGTGTCGGGCCTGCGTGTCGGCGGCCCGGTGCTGTTCAACGGCATCCGCGTCGGCGAGGTCACCGAGATGCGGCTCACCGACAAGCCGTCGGAAGTCGCAGCGGTCATCTCGATCACGCCCTCTACACCGGTTCGCTCGGACACCTCCGTGACGCTGGAATATGCCGGCCTCACCGGCATCGCCTCGGTATCGCTGAAGGGCGCGACCGCATCCTCGCCGGCGCTGCCGCCCTCGAAGAACGGCGGCCTGCCGACCTTGCGCGCGGGCTCCACAGCCGGGGACATGGGCACCGCGGTGCGCGAGACTTTGGCCAAGGCCGACGCCATCATCCTCGAAAATCAGGAATCGGTGCGCAACGCCATCAAGAACTTCGAAGTCTTCACCGAGGCGCTGGCCCGCAACGGCAACAAGATCGACGAATTCATCAAAAACGGCGCCGCGGCCATGGGCTCGATCAACGAGCTCGCCGTCAGCCTGAAGGAAGATACCAGCCGGGTCGCCGACAATCTCGACAAGCTGACGACCAATCTCGACAAGCAGACCACCATGCTCGCCGAGAATCTGGACAAGCGCACCGCCGAGATCACCGAGGGCGTGCTCAAGGTCACCGACAGCACCAACAAGCAGATCAACCTCGTCGGCACTGACCTGCGCCGGTCTATCGGCAATATCGACCGCGCCGTCACCGACCTGGCCAAGAACCCGCAGCGCATTCTATTTGGACCGAGCGGGAGCAGCAGCGGCGGCGGCCCGGGGCGCTAGGCTATGCCCCGGCACCGGACCCCTTTTCAACAACCTGGGGCTGCGGCACTTTTTCTGTGACAGGTTTGTGACGGGGATGCTAACGGCTTCCCCGTCAGGCGGCGGTCCGCTCCGCCTTTCCGCGTGCGGAGCCCGTTTTGGCCAAAAGCGCTCTCGATAAAGACCTCAAGAAGGTCGTCCAGATCGAAACCGCGACCTATGCGCGGTCGCGCTCGCTGGCGACTCCCGGCCTGCTGATCGTCTTCATGATCGGCGCCGTGGTCATCGCCAGCCTCTCGGTCGGCGGGCCGCTCAAATACTTTGTGTTCTTCGCCGCCGTCATCGCCGCCTATATGGCGCTCAACATCGGCGCCAACGACGTCGCCAACAACATGGGGCCGGCGGTCGGCAGCCGCGCCCTGACCATGACGCATGCTCTGGTGATCGCCGCCATCGCGGAAGTCGCCGGCGCTGTGCTGGCGGGCGGCGACGTCGTCGACACCGTCTCCAAGAAGCTGCTGCATCCGGAGCAGGCCCTCTCAGTCGTCTCTTTCATCTTCGTCATGACGGCAGCGCTGCTCGCCGCCTCGCTGTGGATTCATCTGGCCACTTATCTCGGCGCGCCGGTGTCGACGACGCATGCGATTGTTGGTGGTGTTGTTGGTGCCGGCGTCGCCGCCGCCGGCGTCACCGCCGTCGAATGGAACGTGATCGGCGGCATTGCGCTCAGCTGGGTGATTTCGCCGCTGTTTGGCGGCATCGTCGCCGCCCTGCTGCTTGGCTTCATCAAATGGCAGGTGATCTACCGCGAAGACCGCGTCGCCGCAGCCAAACGCTGGGTACCCGTTCTCGTCGCCCTCATGACCGGCGTTTTCGCCGTTTATCTCCTGACCAAGGGTCTCAAGCGCATCTGGAATCCGCCGATGGCTTTCGTCATCGTCATCGGCATCCTGAGCTTTTTCGGCGCGCTATTTGCGGCCCGCGCCTGGGTGATGCGGCGCTCGCGCGGCATGGAAAACCGCCGTAAGCATATCGCCAGCCTGTTCACTGTCCCGCTGGTCTTCGCCGCTGGCCTGTTATCCTTCGCCCATGGCGCCAATGACGTCGCGAACGCGGTCGGACCGCTC
>JAEZEY010000029.1 GCA_023432845.1 Pseudomonadota bacterium | reverse complement strand
TTGCCCAGTGAGTTTTCCGGGCTTTTCGAGAAGAATTTCCATGGTTTTGCCGGCAAACGAGCCGTTAAACGCCTTCCATTGCCGGTCGATCACGGCCTGCAGGCGCAGCAAACGCTCGTGTTTTTCGGCATTCGGCACCTGGTCTTCGAGCTTCGCAGCCGGGGTTCCGGGGCGCGGCGAGTAGCTGAAGGTGTAGGCCATGACGAAATTGACCTCTTCGGCGAGCGCCAAAGTCTCGCGGAAGTCCGCTTCGGTTTCGCCCGGGAAGCCGACGATGAAATCCGAGGTGAAGGCGATGTCGGGCCGCGCCTTCCTCAGGCGCGCGATCGCCGTCATGTATTCTTTGCGGGTGTGCTTGCGGTTCATCGCCGCGAGGATGCGGTCCGAGCCCGCCTGCACCGGCAGATGCACGTAAGGCATCAGTTCGGGCAGGTCGGCATGCACGGCGATGAGGTCGTCGCAGACCGGCGAGAGCATGTCGCGCGGATGGCTGGTCATGTAGCGCAGCCGCGCGATGCCGGGCACTTTGGCGATGCGCCTCATCAAGGCGCCGAGCGTGACGGCATCGCCGTTTGAATCGGCGCCGTGATACGCATTGACGTTTTGCCCGATCAGCGAGATTTCGCGCACGCCATTGGCGGCCAGCCGCTCGACATCGGCCAGCACCTTGGCAACCGGCCGTGAGATCTCGGCGCCGCGCGTATAGGGCACGACGCAGAAAGTGCAGAATTTATCGCAGCCTTCCTGCACCGTGACGAAAGCGGAAATGCCGCGTTTGGCGATCGCCTGCGGCGACGGCTGCGCCAGCGCGTCGAACTTGTCCTCGAGCGGAAATTCGGTGTCGACGATTTTTTCGCCGTCGAGTGCGCGGGCGATTAGCGCCGGCAGCTTGTGATAGTTCTGCGAACCGACCACGACATCGACAGAATCCGTGCGGCGCACGATCTCCTCGCCTTCGGCCTGCGCGACGCAGCCGGCGACCGCGATCAGCATGCGGCGGCCTTCGAGTTCGGCCTGGTCCTTGAGCTCGCGCATGCGGCCGATCTCGGAATAGACCTTGTCGACCGCCTTCTCGCGGATGTGGCAGGTGTTGAGGATGATGAGATCGGCCTCGGCCGCAGTCGGCGTCTCGACGTAGCCCTCAGGCGCGAGCGTGTCCGCCATACGATGCGAGTCGTAGACGTTCATCTGGCAGCCGAAGGATTTGACGTGGACTTTGCGCGGTCTGTTCATGCCGTTTCTTTTCCAGCGAGGGCATATTAGCCGGTCGGGACCGGCCTTGTCGCCCGGCACTAACTCCCTGATTTATCGGAGAATTTCAAGCAGCGCGACATCCTGCCCTGCCTTGTCGCGCGACCTTCCAGAACGTCTTGCAATTCAATGTCTTAGCCCATATTATGCAAATATGCAGGACATCGGTAAATGAATGCAAAACTGCAGACAGCAGGCCTTCTTCCCGCGGAGGCGCACGATCTGGCCATGCAGGGCTTCTTCGGCATCATGGCCCGGTGGGACGCCGATAATAAGCTGATGCGAGCGGTCCTAGGCTCGCCCGCGGAGCGGACTTTCTTCGAGTGGAAGAAGGGCAAGGTGGCGCGGCTGCCGAACGACACTTTGCGCCGTATCGGCTATGTCGCCGGCATCTGGAAGGCGCTGCAGATCGTGTATTCCGATCCGCAACTCGCCGACTCCTGGGTCAACCGGCCGAACCGCGCTTTCGGCGGCCAGACACCCTTGGCGCGAATGGCGGCGGGCGACGTCACCGATCTCGCTGCCGTCAGGGACTATATCGATGCCGCACGATCGCCCTGGTCCTGAAGGGCGCTTCGTGCCATTGCGCCGCGTGGTCTGGCCGAAAGCCTGGCGCATCATCGCCTCGCGCTTTCCGCCCATCGATCTGTTCGAGCGCGTGTCCGACGATCCCAAGGTCTGGGACGCACTGATCGCACTCGAGCAGATTACCAATCCGAGGCTGCGTGACGAGGCCGGCGAGATCAGCCTGGTGCCGCCGGAGCGGCGTATCTCGGGCGCCAATGCTTCCTGGGTGATGGCGGCGTTCACCCACGTCAACAGGAACGGCTCGCGCTTCTCCGACGGCACCTTCGGCGTCTATTACGCGGCCGACACGCTGGAAACCGCGATCGCCGAGACGGTCTATCACTTCGCCATCTTCGCGGCCGACTCCGGCGATCCGGCGCGGCGCGAGGACATGCGTGTGCTGGTCGGCGCGGTGGACCACGAATTCGACGACATCGCCGCGCTCGGCGAAGACGTTAAAGCCGGGCTGCTCGACAGTGCGAGTTATGCGCAGAGCCAGCCCTATGCGGTGGCGCGCCGCGATGCCGGCGCGGACGGCTTTGTCTATCCGGGCGCTCGTCGCGCTGGCTTTGAGTGCATCGCGGCGTTCTGGCCCGACGTCGTCGGCATTCCCGTGCAGGAGCGGCATCTGCAATACGAATGGGATGGCGCGCGAGTGCGGCGCTATTTCGATTACAGCCTCGAGCGCTGGATCGACCTGCCCTGAGGGCCGTCAACTTCCTGCGTGCAGCGGGCGCGTCCGGCCGAGCAGCGTCGATGTGGTCAGGCCGCGCACCGCGCCTTCGAGTTGCCGCGCCAGCTTCTTGCGGTCGGTCGTGGCGTCGGCTGCGATCGGCTCGCCATAGCTCACCACCACGTCGATGACGCCGCGGCGCAGAAACGCCTTGAAGTGCGGCAGGAAGTCGAGGTCACCGTACCACGCGATCAGCGGCCGGTGCTGACGTCCCATCGGAATGCCGTGGATCGACGTGTAGCTGATCGACATCGGCTGAATGATGATGCCGCTCTCGGCGCGCGAGGCGGCCTCGCGGACTGCGCCGATCAGCGCCGAGCGGAACGGCAGCACGCGGTTGCCGTCGTTCGACGTGCCTTCGGCGAACAGCACCACCGAAACGTTCGATTCCAGGCGCTGCACCATGTCGGCGATTGCGTCGCCCGTCTGCTGGCGGCGCGAGCGGTCGACAAACACCGTGCGCTGCAGGCGCGCGGTCGGTCCGACCAGCGGCCAATTGCCGACCTCGGCCTTGGAGACGAATGCGATCGGCGCGATCGAGCCGATCACCAGGATGTCGGCCCAGGATACGTGATTGGAAACGAACAGCACGGCGCGGTCGCGGATCGGCACGCCGACGATGCGGATTTTGAAGCGCAGCAGCTTGCACAACACAGCGTAATAGCCCGACGCCACGGTGCCCCAGCCGGGCAGGCCGAGCTTGCTTATGATCCACTGGATGGCGATGATGAGCGGCGTCATCGTGAAGAAGAAGACGGCGATGAACAGCGAGTACATGGTTTAACTGTTCTTGTCGTCCTCGAGCGGCACGGCGTAGAGTTCGAGCCGGTGATCGACGAGCTTGTAGCCGAGCTTGCGCGCCACCTCGGCCTGCAGGCGTTCGATTTCCTCGGACTGGAATTCGATCACCTCGCCGGTGCGCAGATTGATGAGGTGGTCGTGATGCGTTTCCGAGCTGGTCTCGTAGCGCGCGCGGCCCTCGCGGAAATCGTGGCGCTCGATGATGCCGGAATCCTCGAACAGCTTCACGGTACGATAGACGGTCGAGATCGAGATGCGGTCGTCGACCTTGGCGCAGCGGCGGTAGAGTTCTTCGACGTCGGGATGATCGTCGGCTTCGGCGATTACGCGTGCGATCACCCGGCGCTGCTCGGTCATGCGCATGCCTTTGGCCGCGCACAGCGCCTCGATATCCGGTTTGCCGGCGGCCTTGTCGGGTGCGGTCACGATCAGGCCGGCTCTGCTCTTGTGTTGCGTCGTCATAATGCAGCAGTTTACGCGATATCCCGCCGCAATACCAAGGCGGCGGCGGTCGCGCCATTGGGCAAGGGATAATAATTTGGCCGCTTGGCCACGTCGCGAAAACCGGCTTTCCGGTAAAGCGCAATCGCGGGCCCGTTGTTCTCGGCGACCTCGAGAAACAGCGCCTTCACGCCGAGCGCGGCGAGCCGGCGCATGTGCAAATCCAGCATCTGCCGCGCCAGCCCGCGGCCCTGGCAGCGGCGCGCCACGGCGATCGATAGGATTTCGGCCTCGTCCGCGGCCGCGCGCGACATGACGAAGCCGGCGAAGGCGCCGCCAACGCGCAGGCTGTGCACCAGCACCTGCGGATCGAGCAGCAGGTTCTCGACTTCCTCATCGCTCCAGCCGCGGTGAAACGAGGCGGCATGAAGCGCGGCGATCTCGGGTGCGTCGCGCAAGTGCGCCGGCGTGATCTGCGGCGTGCCGCGCGCAAACAGCCGGCGCAGGAACGACATCATGTTGGCGCCGCCTGCAGGGGGACATGCGCCGCGGCCTGCGGCTGGGCGTCGGCCGGCTTGAGATAGAAGGGCTTGGGTGGCGTCGATGCCGGGTCGGCCACTGCGCCGAGCCGCGCCACCCAGTCGATCGAGGGCGCCGTCTGATATTCGACCGCGACCGGCGGTGCTTCGTCCGCGGGCCATGCGGCGGCGAGAATCGGCGCGGCATTGCCGACCAGACGGGGGCTGAACGGCGCGATGCGGTGCACCGCGTCGGTGACGGACATGAAGATCGGCTTGATGCGCGTCGCGCCGTTGCCGTCGAATGCCTGCAGATAAACGTGGTCATGTCGTGCATCGATGGCGGCGACCACCGGTGTCGATGTATCCGCCGCGATCAATGGCGCCGCGAAGGCGCCGAGTGTGGTGATGCCGACCACCGGCTTGCCGGCGGCGAGAGCGATACCGCGTGCCGCGGCGATACCGACGCGCAAGCCGGTGAAGCTGCCGGGCCCGACGGTGACGGCGATGCGATCGAGCGTGGTGAAATCGAGCGACGCCGCCTCGAGCAACCGCTCGATCATCGGCATCAGCGCTTCGGCGTGACCGCGCGCCATCGCCTCATGCTCGCGCGCAACGATGGCGTCGCCGTCCATGAGGACGATCGAGCACGCTTCAAGTGCGGTATCGATGGCGAGGATGCGCATGGGGTCTTCGGCGTCGTCGTCATCGCCCGCGAATGCGGACGATCCAGTACTCTCTGTCGGCAATATAGCCGAACCGCCGCGGATACTGGATGCCCCGCTTTCGCGGGGCATGACAGCTGTGGATCAAATCGGCCGTACTTCAGTCACTTCGGGCACGAAATGCCGGAGCAGGTTCTGGATGCCGTGCTGCAGCGTGGCGGTCGAGGAAGGGCAGCCCGAGCAGGCGCCCTTCATCTGCAGGTAAACGACGCCTTCCTTGAAGCCGCGGAAGGTGATGTCGCCGCCGTCGCCGGCAACCGCCGGGCGCACGCGCGTCTCGATCAGGTCCTTGATGGTCGCGACTGTCTCGGTGTCGGCGGCATCGAAGAATTCATCGTCGTCGGCAGGCTCGGCACCGCTCGCCACGATCGGCGCGCCGGACATGTAGTGCTCCATGATGGCGCCGAGGATGGCGGGCTTCATCTGCTGCCAGTCGCCGTCGGTCTTGGTCACCGAGATGAAATCGGCGCCGAGGAACACGCCGCCGACATTGGGAATGTCGAACAGCTTCTCGGCGAGCGGCGATTGCGCCGCGGCCTCGCGCGTCGGCATGTCGAGCGTGCCCTGATTGAGCACCGGCTTGCCGGGCAGGAATTTCAACGTCGCCGGGTTCGGCGTCGATTCGGTCTGGATAAACATCGCGATATCTCCCATCCCGCCGGGTTCAAGGCCCGGCGGACCCGCTTTACATGGGCGTTTTGGGAGAGCCGGTCAACCGGACCGGAAGCGGCTTTCAGGACGGATTCGGTGCCAGAACGCGCAGGCGGTGGCCGTCGGGGTCCAGCGCCACGAAGGTGTGGCCGAAGTCCATCTGGACAGGTTCCTGAGCGATTTTGAAGCCGCGTTTGACCCACTCGGCGTGAAAATCCGCCACAGCCTTGGCGCCGTCCATCGTGAAGACAAGTTCCAGCGCGCCGGGCGCTGCGGCAGGCTCCGGCTTGACCTCGTCACGCGCCCACAGGCCGAGCATGACCGGTGGCATCGGAAACATGGCAAAAGTGGGCGAGGATTCGACCGGGTCCGCGCCGAGCAGACCGCGGTAAAAGTGGGTGCTGGCGGCGACGTCCTTGACGTACAGGGCGGCAACTCCGAATGGCAGCATGATGTGAGCCTCCTTTGTGATCCGGGCAGGCTTAACGGCTGCTGCTGTCAGTTCCTGTCAGTAGCGATCAGCGGGGTCCTATACCCATCTGCTTCTGCCACTCCTTGAGCATCACCGCGCGGCGCTTTGGATAGCGTATGTCGGTCTCGGCGAGGCCGCCAATGCGGTCGATGCGGAAATGGCGGTAGTCCGCGCGCAACTCGCACCAGGCGACGACGATGCGCGCCTCTTCGAAGAATCCGACCGCGAATGGCCAGATCGTGCGATGCGTCGCCGCGCTGCCGGCGTCGCGATAGTCGATGGTCAGCTTGCGCTCGCGCCGGATCGCGTCGCGGATCGGCGCCATCATGTTCAATTGCTCCCTGCCGCGCGTCACGATCAGCAGGCTTGGCGTCTCGAACTGCGCGCGACGCTCCGGCGGCAGTACCGCGGCGACCTTGGCGATCACGTCCATCGCCGCCTGCGCCAGCCGCGGATCGCCGTTCTCGGCGACCCAATGCGAGCCGAGCATCAGCGCCTCGACTTCATCGTCATTGAACATCAACGGCGGCAGCGTGAAGCCCGGTCGCAACACGTAACCAAGACCGGGTTCGCCTTCGATCGGTGCGCCCTGCGCTTGCAAACTAGCGACGTCGCGGTAGAGCGTGCGCAGGCTGATACCGAGTTCGCGTGCCAAGACCTCGCCATTCACTGGATGGCGGCGGCGGCGCAGCAGTTGCACGAGATCAAGCAGGCGGACGGCGCGCGACAAAGGGCGTTGCGATAAGCGTTAAGCCATCGCCTCCAGTTCCTCATCGCTCAGCGAGCCCGGCACGATGGCGATCGGGATTGGAAAGGTTGCGGCCGTCTTCGACAAGCCTGAAATCAAGGGGCCGGGGCCTTCCTTGCCGGTGCCGGCGGCGAGCACTAGAATGCCAATATCGGTATCTTCTTCGATCAGCTTGAGGATCTCGTCGTTCACGGTGCCTTCGCGAATGACGCGATCGGGCGCGGCGTCGGTGATCTTCTTCACTATGGCGCCAAAACGATCGAGCGCCGCATTGGCCGCCTCCATCGCTTCGGCCTTCATGATATCGGCGACGCCCATCCATTGCTGGCTGCGTTCGCTGGTATCGATGACGCGCAGCATCACGATCTGCGTCTGGGTACGGCTGGCGCGAGAGGCGGCCCAGAACACGGCACGGTCGCACTCTTCCGAGTCATCGATGATCAGAAGATATTTGCGTTTATGGCCGGCCTCGTTGCTGCGGCGTTTCTTCGGCATCGGGGCTCCCCTTGGCGGATGTCAGCAAGGACGCGCAACTCTGACATGCTGCCACGCTACGGCGGTACGCGACAAGCCTCGCTTGTGCGCGGTGCTGCCCGCATTTTACACAGCAGAAACAGGGTCGGTATTATCGGCGTACAAAGCCGACAATGTCCTTGACCGACTTCATCGTTTTGCTGGCGATCGCCGAAGCCCGCTGCGAGCCGTCGGCGAGAACGGCGTCGATATAAGCATGGTCCTGCACCAGCCGCTTCATCTCGCCGCCGATCGGCCCGAGCGCTGTGACGGCAAGATCGACCAGCGCCGACTTGAAGTTGGAGAACTGAGCGCCGCCGAATTCGCGTAATACGTCGGCCTTGGTCGAATCGCTGAGCGCGGCGTAGATGCCGACAAGATTGTCGGCTTCGGGACGCGGCTCGAGACCCTTTTCTTCGCTCGGCAATGGCTCCGGATCGGTCTTGGCCTTGCGGATCTTCTGCGCGATGGCGTCGGCGTCGTCGGTGAGATTGATGCGCGAATAATCGGACGGCTCCGATTTCGACATCTTCTTCGAGCCGTCGCGCAGGCTCATGATGCGTGTCGCCGGGCCCTGGATAATCGGCTCCGGCAAGGGGAAGAACATGTCGCCGAAGCCGCGCGCGGCGATCGACTCGGAAAAATCGTTATTGAACTTCTGGGCGATGTCGCGCGCCAATTCGAGATGCTGCTTCTGGTCTTCGCCGACCGGCACATGCGTGGCGCGATAGACCAGAATGTCGGCCGCCATCAGGTTCGGATAGGCATAGAGACCCACGGATGCATTTTCGCGGTCCTTGCCGGCCTTCTCCTTGAACTGGGTCATGCGGTTGAGCCAGCCGATGCGGGCGACGCAATTGAACACCCAGGCCAGCTCGGCGTGCTCGTGCACCTGGCTCTGGTTGAAGACGATATGCTTCTTGGGGTCGATGCCGCTGGCGATGAAGGCCGCGGTAACCTCGCGCGTGGCGCGTGTCAGGCCTTCGGGGCCGCCCCAGACCCCCACCGGCACCGTGATCGCATGCATGTCCACGACGCAATAGATGCAGTCATGGTTGTTCTGCAGTTCGACAAAACGCTTGATGGCGCCGAGGTAGTTGCCGAGATGCAGGTTGCCGGTCGGTTGCACGCCGGAAAAAACCAATTCCTTGAATGACATAGTAATACCCTTGGACGGCCTGCGCAGGTGGAGCGCGCTGCGAGGCGTCTATGTCACGCCGGGGCGACGTGACGCAAGGGCGGTGTCGTGGGCCATCGCCTCCGGCGCGTGGGCAGACCGGTTTGTGACGGCGGACGTTGAATGCTAGGTGAGGCCCGCTTCATTTCGCGCGCGCCCGGTGAGCTTTTATGAGCAAAGACGAACTTGTCGTCCAGTTGGTGAAGATCGCCCTCGGCATTCTGATCGGGGGCTACTTCCTGTGGTGGAGTCTCGAAGTGCTGAAGAGGCTTCCGCCCGTTCACTAGGGCCTCGAAGGCCGCCGCGCCGGTCGTTATAGTGCCGCGCGTTTGACGCGCGCTGCCCCCAGAAAAGGACCTTCCATGACCGCTCCCCGTTACGACGTTCTCGGCATCGGCAACGCCATTGTCGACGTGATTGCCCGTGCCGAAGACGACTTCCTGGTGGCGCAGGGGATGCATAAAGGCGGCATGGCGCTGATCGACGAGGCGCGCGCCGCCAAGATCTACGATGCCATGGGCCCGGCGACGGAAGCCTCGGGCGGTTCGGCGGCCAACACTATTGTCGGTGTCGCCTCATTCGGCTGCAAGGCGGCCTTCGTCGGCAAGGTGAAGGACGATCCGTTGGGAAAGGCCTTCGCCCACGATATCCGCGCCGCGCGCGTTGCATTCGAGACCAAGCCGGCGAGCGACGGCCCCTCGACCGCGCGCTGCTACATCATGGTGACGCCGGACGGCGAGCGCACCATGAACACCTATCTCGGCGCGGCGCAGGACCTGAAGCCCGCCGACATCGACGAAGCCATGATCGCGTCGGCTGCGGTGGTCTATCTCGAAGGCTATCTGTGGGACCCGCCGCACGCCAAGGAAGCCTTCGTCAAGGCGGCAGACATCGCCCACAAGGCCGGCCGCAAGGTCGCGCTCACTCTGTCGGACTCGTTCTGCGTCGATCGCTATCGCGGTGAATTCCTCGATCTCATCCGCAAGGGTACGGTCGATATCGTCTTTGCCAACGAACACGAACTGCACAGCCTGTACGAGACTTCCGACTTCGCCACCGCCGCACTGGCGCTGCAGAAGGATGCGAAGCTCGCCGTGGTGACGCGCAGCGAGAAAGGCTGCGTGGTGGTGACGCCGGACCGCACCGAAGCGGTCGAGGCCATGCGCGTCGACAAGGTCGTCGATGTGACCGGCGCCGGCGATCTGTTCGCCGCCGGCTTCCTCTCGGGCCTGGCCCGCGGCAAGGACAACAAGACTTCGGCCCGGCTCGGCGCGCTGGCGGCGTCCGAAGTCATCCAGCACGTGGGCGCCCGTCCGGCGGTGTCGCTGCAGGCGCGGGCGGCGGAAAACGGCCTCGTTCTGTAGGCCATCGGCCGAGCGGCAGGCCGCTCGTCCGGGCTCCGGTAACCAATTGGTAACCATCAAGGGTTACCGATTGGTGAACACCTGCCCGGAGCAATCCCATGGCCGACCCCAACGAGTTCGAGCGCAAAGGTTTCGAGCAGAAGGGTGACGATCGCGGCTTGTCGCCGCCTGCCGCTGACGCTGGTGCTGAGCCAACGGCCGAGGTCACAGGCGGGGTCCCGGGCAATTTGCCTGAGGTTGAGTCGCCGTCGATCTCGCCGGCCGTCAGCGAGCCGGTCGCCATCGAGGAAGAGACGATCGAGCCGAAGGCGGAGCCCGAGGTCGAAGCCGGCCGAGGCAAGGCGCTTAACGCACTGGTGCTGGTGCCGCACAATTTCGACAACGAGCCGCCCTTCGAGCCGCTCGAGATCGAGGAGCCACGCCGGCGTGCGATGCTCAAGCCGCGCCACTGGCGTGCCATGCGGCTCGCTGCGGCGGTTGCGATCGGCGCGGGGTTCGGTGCGATCGCCGGGACCTATTTTATCGGCAGTTTCAAGGAAGCGCCGAAGGTCGACGTCGCCGCCCAGGAAGAAAAGAAGGCGATGCAGCAGTTCCTGGCCAGGATGGCCAAGGAGCTGACGACGCTGAAATCCAATCTCGAGGCCTCGACCAAGACGACCCGGACACAGGCTGCGAGCCTTGAAAAGGCGATCAGCGACAAGATCAACCAGCGCATCAGCGAGCGTTTCAAGAAAGAGCAGGCCGACGTCACCGGTTCGATCTCGCCGCCGCAGACGACGCCCGCGACGCCCACCTATGCTGACGTGCCGACACCGAAGCCGGCGCCGCGCGTGGCGATGGCGCAGACCCAGCCGGCCCGCCCACCCATCGTGCGCGACTGGTCGATCCGCGGTGCCTACAATGGCTATGTCTATGTGCAGGGCCGTTCCGGCGACATCTATCAGGTGGTTCCCGGCGCGCCGCTGCCGGGCCTCGGGCCCGTCGAGTCGATCCGCCGCCTTGATGGCCGCTGGGTGGTAACGACCCCCAGGGGCATCATCGTGTCGATGCGTGACCGCCGTTCCTTCGAATAGCGCCGAAGAAACTCATACAGCAGCGACCAAGCGCCGCTTCATATTGCCGTGAGGCCGGTGGCGGCCGTACCCGAACCATGTCAGATTTGTTGCCGCCGGATGAGTGCGAGCGGTTCGACATGGTCGGTATGACATGGGAAGCACGACTCTAAGGATAGCGCTGCTGGCGGCGGGGCTTGCCGTCGGCCCGAGCGCTCAGGCGCTGGCACAGGGCGCTTCTCCGGCGCAGCCGGCCAAACCGGAAATGCGTGAGAACTGCCCGGGCCTGGTGGCCTCGCGCTCGCCGGTGTTCCGGCGGGCCTCATTCGACCCGGGCTCGCGCAAGCTCGCGGCGCTGGCCGCCGATCAGGTCCGCATCACCTTCGTCGGTCACGCGACTTTTCTGGTCGAAAGCCCGCAGCTCGTTCGCATCGCCACCGATTACAATGAGTATGTCAGGCCGAACGTGCTGCCGGACATCGTCACGATGAACCATGCGCATTCGACGCACTACACGCATCGGCCGGATCCGGGCATTGCGCATGTACTGCGTGGCTGGGCCGGCGACGGACAGCCCGCGCGCATTGACATGACGTTCAAGGACGTGCGCGTACGCAACGTGCCGACCAACATCCGCACCTATGACGGCGGCACCGAACGCCACGGCAATTCGATCTTCGTTTTCGAGATTGCCAATCTTTGCATCGCTCACCTGGGTCACCTGCATCACACGCTGACTCAGGCGCAGCTCGACGAGATGGGGCGCGTCGACGTGGTGATGGTCCCGGTCGACGGCAGCTACACCCTCGATCTCGACGGCATGATCGAGGTGCTGCACGCGTTGAAAGCGCCGCTCCTGATCCCGATGCACTATTTCAGCGGCTACTCGCTCGACCGCTTCCTCAGCCGCATGCGGCAGGAGTGGGAGATCGAGGTGCTCGAAATACCATCGACCGTGATTTCCAAGACGACATTACCAGTGAAGCCAAAAATTCTAGTAATGACAGGCCGTTAACTGCGGACTGCAGCCCTGGCCAATTTCCGGGCAAGCCTGAATTCGCGTCTCCGTGTCCCGTAAAAGAGCACTTCTGTGATCTCTGTCACGCGGATGTGACGGCGAATTCGCCTAGGAAAGACGCATAGCTGATATTTATCAACACGTCCGAGTTGACGGCGCGCAACCAATGCTTACTTCGTGCGTTCTGAAAACGGATTTCTGCCGGGTAAGGGCTTACGGTCATGGTACAGTATTGGAGTGCGTGGAAACGGTTTCCCGACGCGCAGGCTGGTGGTGTTGTCGAAGCGCCGATCGGGCCGGGCGTTTATGAAGTGCGACACACGATGACCGGCCGCGTTGTCGCCTTCGGTTCGGCGAACAATGTCGCCAATGCGATCTCCGAGCTCAAGGTGAACGGCGGCGTGAGCGCCTTCGCCCGCCTGTTCGGCAAGCAGCCTTTGGTGCCGCGCGTCAACGATCTCGAATATCGCACCTATGCAACGGCCAGCCGCGCCGACGCGAGGACTGCCGCGCGGAGCCTCAAGAGCCTACGTCAGAGCGCCTGGCGTCGCCGCCTCGATCACGGCATCGCCGCGCGGACCGGCTGACGCGAAACATATTTCCGACGTGGAACAAGGCCGGCCTTAGCGCCGGCCTTTTTCGTGTTGCGGCGTCTTTTTCATCCCGCCGGTCTGTGATCGAATAAGTCCAAAGCGAAGCTGACGGATGGCTTGGGGTTGCCCCGCGCTATTCGCCACTAGCGCGCATAAGACACGAGGGGAGGACGCTATGCTGAGCGCCGAGCAGAACGATCTCATCACCCGCACCGGGCCGGGCACGCCGGCCGGACGACTGATGCGGCAGTATTGGCAGCCGGCGGCGCTGGTGGATGAGCTCAAGGGCAACCGTCCGATCAAGCCGGTGCGGCTGTTCGGCGAAGACCTCGTGATCTTCAAGGACGACAAGGGCCGCTACGGCCTTGTCGGCCGTCACTGCCCGCACCGCGGCACCGACCTCGCCTTCGGCCGCCTGGAGGACGGCGGCCTGCGCTGCGCCTTCCATGGCTGGCTGTTCGACATCGACGGCAAGTGCCTCGAAACGCCGGCCGAGCCGGATAACAGCAACCTCTGCGCCAACATCAAGCAGAAGGCCTATCCGGTCGTTGAGAAGAGCGGCATCCTGTTCGCCTATCTCGGTGGGGGCGAGCCGCCGGCGTTCCCGCATTTCGACTGCTTCGTCGCGCCGGACAGCCACACTTTCGCGTTCAAGGGCATGATCGACTGCAACTGGCTGCAATCGCTCGAGGTCGGCATCGACCCGGTGCACACCTCATTCCTGCATCGCTTCTTCCACGATGAGGACCCGACCAAGGGCTACGGCAAGATGTTCCGCGACAACACCAAGGACGCAGACATGCCGATGACGCAGATCATGCGCGAGGTGACGCGGCCGCGCATCGAGGTCGACGAGACCGACTACGGCTTCCGCATCGTGACGCTGCGGCAGATCAGTGACGCTTCCACCCATGTGCGCGTCACCAATCTCGTCTTCCCCAACGCCTTCATGATTCCGATGAGCCGAGAGATGACGATATCGCAGTGGCACGTGCCGATCGACGATACCAAACACTATTGGTACGCGATCTTCACGTCGTTCGGTAAGCCGGTGGACAAGGATACGATGCGCAACCAGCGTCTCGAGCTCTATCAACTGCCGGACTACATCCCGAACCGCAGCAAGAGCAACGATTACGGTTTCGATCCGCACGAGCAGGAGAGCGAGACCTATACCGGCATGGGCGCGGACATCAACGTGCACGACCAGTGGGCCTGCGAGTC
>JAEZEY010000016.1 GCA_023432845.1 Pseudomonadota bacterium | reverse complement strand
CGAACAGCGCGCCGAAGCGCGCGTCGCCGAGCACCCGCAGGACATCGGCGATCAGCGGCGCGTGGCCGGTGGCGGCGAGCTTCTTGCCCTCGCGGGCGACGTAATCCTGCGCCGCCTTGAGCCGGCGGTCGGGCGGAATGGCCGGCAGCGATTGCAACAGCCGGTGCGTGAGCGAGCCGCGCAGCATCGCCATGTCCTGCGCCTTGTTCGGCCCGTTCACCGGCAGCGGCCGCCGCGCGCTTTCATCGAAGCCCGACGGAGTGATGACGCGGATCGTGGCGTCGCGCGGCGCTTCGCGTTTGAGCCAGTCGGGGACGATGATGGCTGGCTCGGCTTTCTGCGGCGACGCAGCGCGCGGCGCTGCCTTGGCTTCCGCCGCCGCGTGAGGATCGATCTTGCGAAAACGTCGTACCGTGCCCTCGCCATCGCCGACTTTGTCATCGGCGTTCTCGCGAACGGCGACCTCACCCAGAGAATTGTCGACGAGCTGATACCAGCAGCCGTCCGGGATTTTGCGGTCGCCCTTGATGCCGCAGACGACCAGCCGCTCGGCGGCGCGGGTCATCGCCACATAGAGCAGACGGCGATATTCATCGGTCGCCTCGCGCAGCTTGGCCTCACGCGCCGCAGCCATGGCGGCGCTGTCATTGGCCTTGCGGCCCGACCACACCATCGGCGATGCCGCGCCGGGCACCGCCTTGTCCGACGTGAGCGTCAGCAGCTTCGGCGGAATGGCGCCTTCCGGCTTGGTCGTCGTATCGGCGAGAATGACGAAGCGCGCCTCGAGGCCCTTGGCGCCGTGCACGGTCATCACGCGCACCTCGTCGCGCTCCATTTCCATGTCGCGCTTCACTTCCGCTTCGGCGGCGCGCAGCCAGGCGACGAAGCCCTGCAAGGTCGGCGTCTCGCGCGATTCGTAATCGAGCGCGAGATTGAGGAATTCGTCGAGCGCGTCGGATGCCTCGTGGCCGAGACGCGCCAGGAATTGCTTGCGGCCGTCATGGGCGCCAAGCAGCCAGGCGTAGAAGGTGAAAGGAGAGAGCTCGCGCGCCTTGCCGCGCAGCAGGTCGAAACGCTCTGCCAGCTCCGGCCGCTGCGCGCGCAGCGATGCATAGAGGCTGCCGCCGCCGCGATCATAGGCGAGCTGTTCCAGCGCCGCGTCGGAGAGGCCGAACAACGGGCTCTTGAGAATGGTAGCGAGCGCCAGATCGTCCTCCGGCAGCAGCAGCGCGTCGGCCAGCACCATCAGGTCCATCACCGCGATATGCTCGGTGAGCACGAGACGGTCGGCGCCGGCGACCGGGATGTTGGCCTGCTTGAGTGCGCGGATGATGGCTTCGAACAGCGGCCCGCGCTGACGCACCAGAATGAGCACGTCTTTCGGCGACACGCCTTGCCGACGCCATGCCGCGATGGTGTTGGCGATGCGCTCGGCGAGCTTGGCCGGCGCGCTCCGCGCCGTTTGCAGATCGAACGGCGCCTGCCAAGCCGGCTTCTTCTCGATGAGATCGGCTTCGGTGAGATTCCACAATTCGACAAGACCCGGCGCCTTGTCGGGCAGCGACTCATGAATTGGGCCGACATTGTCGGCACTCAGGCCGGCATGGGCGGCTTCGCTTTTGAACACCGTATCAACCGCGCCCAGCACATTGGCGCCGGAGCGAAACGATGTCTTGAACTCGATGCCTTCAAAGGCAAGTTCGGCACGCTCATGCAGCATCTTGAAATGCAGGCGGTTACTGGCGAATTCCTTCGGATCCGCGCCTTGAAAGGAGAAGATCGACTGCTTCTCGTCGCCGACGGCGAAGATGGTACGCGTGCGCTCATGCGCGCCCTTGCCGGCGAAGAACTCGGACACCAAAGCCTGCACAATGGCCCATTGCTTCGGGCTGGTGTCCTGCGCCTCGTCGATCAGCACGTGATGGATGCCGCTGTCGAGCTTGTAATGCACCCAGGCCGCGCTCTCTTCGGTGAGCAGTTCCAGCGTCTTGTCGATCAAGTCGTCGTAGTCCAACAGGCCGCGCCGGTTCTTCTCCTTCTCGAATTCGCCGATCGCGGCATGGGCGATGGCGAACAGCGCCATGCTGCGATCGCGCGCCTCCACGGCACGTTTCTTCGTGAGCAGCGCCCAGACGCGGTCGCGCTCGCGCATCAGGCGTTCGCAAAGGTCGGGATGCGCCTTCTGCACGCCGTTGGTGGCGATGCGCTCGCGCGTCTTGTCGCGCGCGCCGGTGCAGAAGATGTCGAGATAGGTTTCGATGCGGGCGACGGCATCGAGCGCGGCGAGCGCGCGGAAGCGGCCGCCCTGGTCCTTGTCGGTCTTGCTCCCGGTTTCCAGCACGGCCGCGACCGACGGCCATTCGGTTTGAATAAACAGGCTCTCGGCGAACAAGGCCGCATCGACAGCCCCGGCGGTGTCGCCTGCTTGAAGGCCGAGCGTCTGCGACAGCTGCGCCGCCGCGCCATCGATGCCGCCGGCGCTCGCGATCCAGCGCGTGAGCGCGTCGCGTTCGCGGATGGCGTTGCGCACCATCTCCTGAAAGGTCTGGTCGGCGGCGGCGAGCACGGCCTGTTTGAGCGCGCGGCCGAGCGGCGTCCCCGGCTCCTGCGCCGCCTCCTGCAGCACATCCAAGGTCAGCTTGTTGAGCAGCTGATGCTCGGTCGCCTCGTCCAGCACCTCGAAGCGCGCCGGCACATTGGCCTCGAACGGAAACAGATGCAGCAACTGGGTGCAGAAGGCGTGGATTGTCTGCACTTTCGGCCCGCCCGGCGTATCGAGCGCCAGCGCGAACAACTGGCGGGCGCGCAAACGCAGTTGCGGCGTGATCGACTTGACGCCGGTCCGGGCTATGGCCGCGTCCAGCTCGTCGTCGTCGAGCACGGTCCAGCCGCGCAGCACGTCGAACACGCGGTTCGCCATGTTGGCGGCGGCGGCCTTGGTGAAGGTGATGCAGAGGATGCGCGCCGGATCGGTGCCGTTCAGCAGCAGGCGGATGACACGCTGCGCGAGCACATGGGTCTTGCCGGAGCCGGCATTGGCCGACACCCAAGCCGACTGCGCCGGATCGGACGCTGAGGTTTGCAGCGCGATGACGTCGGGCGGAATGATGAGCGGCTTGCTCATTCGCCGGCCTCCTCGTCGAGACCGCCGGTCAGCGACCATTCCTTGATGCGGGCGAGGTGGTCATAGGTGCCGTAGTGGTTCTTCCACATCGGATGACGCAGCGACAGATAAGGGCTGTTCGGATCGGCGAACTGCGCCAGCACCTTGGTCAGTTCGGCCAGCGCCTCGTCCGCTTTCATGTCCGGCGTGCTGTCCTTGAACTTGACCGAGCGCTCTTCGCCGGCTTCGACGCCGCCGCTCAGCCGCACATAGAGCAGTTCGCTCACCGAGCCGCCCGCGGGAATATCCTTGAAGCCGCCGTCCTTCAGGATCGCGGCTTCCAGCGTGAGCTGCGGCGACAGGCCGGCACTGACCTGATTGTCGGACGGCGGCGCGCCTGTCTTGTAGTCGATGATGGCGTAGCGGCCATCGGCCAGGCATTCGATGCGGTCGGCGCGCACGGTCAGCTTGAAGGTGTCGTTGCCGAAGGGGATTTCGATGCTGCCGCCGACTTCAATCGACAGCGCCTGCGCGCTGGCGCGGCGCCTGGCGTCGAAGCCGACGAACCAGGCGGCGATGCGCTCGAAGCGCGGCCACCAGAACGCTTTGGCTTCCGGGAAATTCTCCAGTGGCGCGAAGCGGCGCTTGCCGATGGCGAGCAGGACGGAGAGCGCATCGGCCGGCAGTGTGTCCTTGTGAGCGATATCGAACTCGGCCAACGAATCGTGAATGAAGGTGCCGCGCGCGGCGGCGTCGATCGGCGCGTCGATGTCCTCGAGCGGCTGCAGCTTAAGCACATGCCGGGCGTAGATCGTATAGGGATCGCGCAGCAGGTTCTCGATCTCGGTGACGCTGAGACGGCGCGGCCGCGCCTCGAAGGGCGGCTTCGGCGCCGGGCGCTGCGCCGGGGTGACGGATGCGGCCTCGTCGAGCGTCCGCGCCAGCGCGACATAATGCGCGCCGCGCTCGCGCGCTTGCTTCCAGCGCGCTTCACCGAGCACGGCGGCAAGACGCTGCACGAAGCGCGAGGCCACCGTCGGCTCGCCGCCGAGCTTGGCCGGCCGCGACAGGATCACCT
>JAEZEY010000485.1 GCA_023432845.1 Pseudomonadota bacterium | reverse complement strand
GCTCGCTCCGCTCGCGCCCCGGAATGACAACAACAATGAGTGAGCGCTGCGCCATCGTCACGCCGCCAGATCTTTGGGAACGGGATTGGGCTCCAGCGAGCGTTCGGCCAGCGCGCGACCGAAAACGAGATCGCCGCGCATCGGGCCAACCAGCGCGGCGTTGCGGATCAGCTCGGAATACCATAGGCCGTCCGCCGTATCGCCGAACAGCACCGCGCCGACGAGCCGGCCGTCTTTCAGCACGAGTTTCTTGTAGCTGCCGAGGCCCGGATCGCTGAGCACGATGCTCTCGGTGCCCGGCACGCCGATGAAGTCGCCGGCCGAGAACACGCTGACGCCCGACACCTTGAGATTGGTGGCCAGCACGCTGCCGGCATAGGCGGCCTTCCCGCCGGCAAGATGCGCGGCAAGAGCACGCGCCTGCTCATAGGCCGGCTCCACCAGACCGTAACAGTTGCCGCGATGCTCGGCGCATTCGCCGATGGCGTAGATATCCGCCCTGCTCGACTGCAGATGGTCGTCGACCACGATGCCGCGATTGATGTCGAGTCCGGCGGTGGCGGCCAGATCGCTATTGGCGCGAATGCCGGCGGCGACGACGACAAGATCGGCGTCGATCGCGCGGCCGTCCTTCAGCAACACCTTGCTGGCGTGATGTTCGCCCTTGATCGCAGCGGTCTCGGCATTGAGATAGACCGCGATGCCCTTGGCTTCGACAGCTGCCTTCAGCATCGCCGATGCCTTTGCGTCGAGTTGGCGCTCCATCAACCGGTCCATCAGATGGATGACCGACACTTTCATGCCGGCCTTGGCCAGACCGTAAGCCGCCTCCAGCCCGAGCAGACCACCCCCGATGACGACGGCTTTCTCGTGGGTTCTGGCGGCCTGCTCCATCGAGGCGACGTCGCCGAGATCGCGAAAGGTGACGACGCCGGGCATGTCCATGCCCGGCACGTTGAGGCGGATGGCTTTGGAGCCGGTCGCCAGGATCAGCTTGGAAAAGGGCAAAGTCGCGCCATTGGCCAGCTTGACGCGCCGGATATCACCATCGATCGCCACGGCGCGATGGCCGTAGAGCAGCGTCACGCCATGGGCGCGCCACCAGTCGGCTGACTTGAGTTCGATGTCGCCCTGCGACACCTCGCGCGCCAGCACAGACGACAGCAGCACGCGGTTGTAGGCCAGCCGCGGCTCGTCGCCGATCACGCAGACCGCATAGCGGCCGAGCGCGCGGGCGTTGAGCTCTTCAACCAGCTTTGCGGCGGCCATACCGTTACCGATGATGACGAGAGGCTCGCTCATAATGTCCCGACCCTACTGCCTCACTAAGCCGCCTCGGGCTTCGCCGCCGACTTGCCGCCGGCGCCGTGCTCGAAGTCTTCAAGGAAAGTGAGCAGCTCCGCGCGGTATTCGTAGTAGCGCGCGTGCTCGAGCAGGGCACGGCGCGTGCGGGGCCGCTCGATATCGACATCCATGATCTTGCCGATGCGCGCATTCGGGCCGTTGGTCATCATCACCACGCGGTCGGCGAGCAAGATCGCCTCGTCGACATCATGCGTGACGCAGATCGCTGTGACCTGGGTGCGCGACCACACCTCCATGAGCACTTCCTGCAGCTCCCAGCGCGTCAGCGAATCCAGCATGCCGAAGGGCTCATCGAGCAGCAGAAGCTTCGGCGACAGCGCGAAAGCCCGCGCGATGCCGACGCGTTGCCTCATGCCGTTCGACAGTTCGGTGGCGCGCTTGTCCATGGCGTCGGCCAGGCCGACACGCGACAGGTAGTAGGTGACGATGTCGTCGCGCTCCGCCTTTGACGCGTGCGGATAGACCCGGTCGACGCCGAGCGCGACGTTCTCGCGCGCGGTCATCCAAGGCAGCAGCGACGGCGCCTGGAACACCACGGCGCGGTCGGGTCCGGCGCCGGCGACTTCCTTGTTGTCGAGCACGATGCCGCCGGACGTCACATCCTGAAGCCCGGCGACCATCGACAGCACCGTCGACTTGCCGCAGCCGGAATGGCCAATCAGTGAGATGAATTCGCCCTTCTTCATCAGAAGATCGAAACCGTCGACCACCGTGAGCGGGCCCTTTGGCGTGGCGAATGTCTTGCGGACCTCGAAGAACTCGACATAGCGCTGGTCGAACGGCGTTTCGGCGGCCTGTTTGTAGGCCGGCGGCGGACCGGAATCGAAGCGGACCGGCACGACATTCGGCAGATCGCGCGCCTCCTCCGCCCCCGCCGCGCGCTGGATGCCGGCATCCATCAGATACTCGGTGATGGCTGCGCGCAGCTTCTTGTACGCCGGGCTGGCATTCATCGCCGCGCGGTCGCGCGGCCGCTCGAACGGCACGCGGAATTCCGGACCGAAGCTTGCATCGGGGCCGGGATTGAGCGGGATAATGCGATCGGCGAGCAGGATCGCTTCGTCGACATCATTGGTGATGAGGACGACGGTTTTCTTCTCCTGCGACCAGATATCCTCGATTTCGGTCTGCAGCTTGGCGCGGGTCAGCGCATCGAGCGCCGACAGCGGCTCGTCGAGCAGCAGAACTTGCGGATCCATCGCCAGCGCGCGGGCCACGGCAACGCGCTGGCGCATGCCACCGGACAATTCGGCCGGCTTGCGATCCGTGGCATGGGACAGACCGACCATGTTGACGTAGCGCGCGGTCCGTTCGTGGCGATCCTTCGCCGACCTGCCGGCCAGCACCGCATCGACCGCGAGCGCGACGTTGTCGCGCACCGACAGCCATGGCATCAGCGAGTAGCTCTGGAACACGACGCCGCGCTCTGGGCCCGGCTCCTTGACCGGCGCTCCCTTGAACAGCACCTCTCCGGAGTCAGGTTGGGTCAAACCCGCCATCAACGAGATGAGCGTGGTCTTGCCCGAGCCGGAAAAGCCGACAATGGCGACGAACTCGCCATCCTCGACCTTGAGCGACACGTTCTTGAGCACGCGCGTGCGCTTTTCGCCCTCGCCGTAGGACTTCGAAATCTGCTTCAGTTCGAGAATGGCCATGGTGTTCACCCTCTAGCGCGTCGCCGAATGGGTGAAGGTGACCTGCAGCGCCAGCATGACGCGGTCGAGCAGGAAGCCGATAATGCCGATGGTGAATACCGCCACCATGATCTTGGCGAGCGAGGACGACGAGCCGTTCTGGAATTCGTCCCAGACGAATTTGCCCAGCCCCGGATTCTGCGCCAGCATTTCCGCGGCGATCAGCACCATCCAGCCGACGCCGAGAGACAGCCTGAGCCCGGTGAAGATCAGCGGCAGCGACGACGGCAGCACGATCTTCACGACCTTCGTGTACCAGGGCAACCGCAGCACGCGGCCGACATTGATGAGATCCTTGTCAATCGAGGCGACGCCGACCGCGGTGTTGATCAGGGTCGGCCACAGCGAGCACAAGGTCACGGTGATCGCCGAAATGACGAATGACTTGGCGAACAGAGGATCGGCCGAGACATACAGCGCGCTCACCACCATGGTGACGATCGGCAGCCAGGCGAGCGGCGATACCGGCTTGAAGATCTGCACCAGCGGGTTGATCGCGGTGTTCACCGTCTTCGACAAACCGCACACCACGCCGAGCGGCACCGCCACCAGCGTTCCGAACAGGAAGCCGGCGAACACGGTCTGCAGGCTGGTGACGATCTGATCGAAGAAAGTCGGCTTGCCGGTGTAAGGCCGCATCCTCACTTCGGCGGACGGGTCCTTCGCCAGCAGCGCGGCGTTGCGCTGTTCCTGCCGCTCGATAAACGCGCGCTCCTTGGCGCGCTCGGCGAAATGATCGGCCCATAGCACGCCGGCCTGCTGCCAGACCTGCGCCGGTCCGGGCAGCGCGCCGAGGCTGGTATTCACCAGCGGCGCCGTGAAGCCCCAGACGACGAGAAAGGCCGCAATCGCCATCAACGGAATGCCGGTCGAGGCCCACAATTCCTTGAGTTGCGGCTTGACGCTTTCGCCGGTCGCCATGCGCATCAGCGGCACGACAAAGCCGAGGCCGAGAATATTGAAGAACCCGGCAACGCGTGTGATCCGCATCTGCCAGCGCTGGCGCCGTGCCGCGCGCTCGGCGTCGGTCGTGAGGGCGAGTGGGGCAACTTCGCTGGCGGTCGACATTCAAGTTTCCTTGCGGGTCAGGCGCGTCAGAATGTTTCGATGAAAAGCGGCCGGGCGGCAGGGCGACGCCCGGCCGTTACCTCACTTGGCGACTACCTTGGCGCCAGACACCTTCTGGTCGCCCTTGAGGCCGATGGTGAGGCTGTCGAGATAGGCGTTCGGCCTGGTGCCGTCGTAACTGACGCCGTCGATGAATTCCGAGGTCGGCGCGCGATAGCCGTTCGAATCCCACGGGAAGTCGGCTTTCTTCGCCTTGCCTTCCGCGACCAGCGCCTTGGCGGCCTCGAGATAGAGATCGGGGCGATAGACCTTCCTGGCGGTTTCGTCGAACCAGGTATCGCTCTTCGCTTCGGGGATCTGGCCCCAGCGGCGCATCTGAGTCAGATACCAGACGGCGTCGGAGTAATAGGGATAGGTCGCGAAATAGCGGAAGAACACGTTGAAGTCCGGCACCGGCCGCGCATCGCCCTTTTCGTACTCGAAGGTGCCGGTCTTGGAGTTGGCGATCACCTTGGCGTCGGCGCCGACATATTCGGGCTTGGCCAGGATCTCGACCGCCTTCATGCGGTTGGCATTGTTGTTGGCGTCGAGCCATTCGCCAGCGCGGATCAGCGCCTTGGTGGCGGCGAGCACGGTGCCGGGATTCTTCTGCTGGAAGTCGGCGCTGAAGCCGAACACCTTCTCCGGATTGTTCTTCCAGATTTCGTAGTCGGTGATGACCGGCACGCCGATGCCCTTGAACACCGCCTGCTGATTCCACGGCTCGCCGACGCAGTAGCCCATGATGGTGCCGGCCTCGAGCGTCGCCGGCATCTGCGGCGGCGGCGTCACCGACAGGAGAACGTCGGCGAGGATCTGGCCGGAGATATCGGTCGGCGAGTAGAAACCGGGGTGAAGTCCGCCGGAGGCGAGCCAGTAGCGCAGCTCGTAATTGTGCGTCGACAGCGGAAACACCATGCCCATGTTGAAGGGCTTGCCCTCCGCCTTGAACTTGTCGACGACCTTCTTGAGCGCATCGGCCTTGATCGGGTGGACGTATTTTCCGTCCGGGCCTTTCGGAATGTACCTGGTCATCTCCTCCCAGACCGACTTGGCCACGGTGATGCCGTTGCCGTTCAGGTCCATCGAGAATGGCGTGATGACATGCGCCTTGGTGCCGAAGCCGACGGTGGCGCCGAGCGGCTGGCCGGCCAGCATGTGCGCGCCGTCGAGTTCGCCGGTGATGACGCGGTCGAGCAGCACCTTCCAGTTCGCCTGCGGCTCGGCGGCGACATAGAGGCCCTCGTCCTCGAAGAAGCCGAGCTCCCTGGCGATGGCGATCGGCGCCATGTCGGTGAGCTTGATGAAGCCGAATTTGAGGTCTTCCTTTTCCGGCTTGATCGCGGCCTTGGCGATGTTCGGCATGAAGACATCGAAGGCCGGCGCGAGGCCCGCCATCACGGCGGCACTGACGCCGTGCTTGAGGAAACTGCGGCGGCCGAGATGGCGGCCGCTGCGGCGGCGAGACGGCTTGAAGTCGCTGTTCGTCGTCATTCCCATTTCCCTTTCGGCACGAGCCAAAAACAAAAAAGCCGCAGCCTCGTCAGGCGCTGCGAAAGCACCTCATCGAGACAGCGGCGTTGCTATCGGCCCCACATTGGGCCTGGCGCAGCCTTATCGGGCCGCGCCGGTCGTCATCATCTATACAAGCGGCGTGCCAAACGCGGCGAAGCGCTGGATTCCGCGTAAAATCAGCGCCTTAGCCGCTAGGCAGGACGGAATTGCTGCCCGGAGTTTCGGTCGGCCTGCATCACGCCGTGGCACGCTGCCCGCTTTTTGCGCACTGCAGCATTCAGCGCACCAGCGACAGTCGCGGCCGGCCCGGGCGCCTGGTGCGCCAGGTTTCGAGGTGCCCGGCGATGTCGGCGGCATCGAAGCGAGGTCCGATGAAGGCGCCGACGCCGTCATCCGGCCCGCCCGACGGCGCCGGCGGCGCCAGACCGAGCGCGGCGTCGTAGAGATCGGCGCGAAACACGGATTGAGCAAGGCCGCTCAGTTCTTCGCTGTAGGCCGCCTGCCCCCAGCGCACGATCTGCGCATAGGCCCAGGCCGCCTGCACCGGATCGGGCCGGTCGGCGCCATCGCGGCCGATCAGCATGTAGCAGTCGCTGGCGCGTGTGGCGCCGTCCGGCGCGATCTTGAGATGGCCGGTCAGGCTGCGCACGACCAGGTCGGCGGCGACACCGATCCGCCTCGCGACGGCTTCAGACACCGCCGGCAGGTTCGCCGGATCGGCGACGAAATGGCTGGCCTTCGACAAGGCGCGGATCAGCGCGTTGAGCGCCTCGCCGTTTTCATTGGCCCAGGGTTCGCGCACCGCCAGAACCTTCTCCGAAACGCGGGCCATCAGTTCGCAGCCGAAATGCAGGATGCGGCCGACTCCGGCATCGACGGCAACGGAACTCCAGGGCGCGCCGACACAGAAGCCATCGACATGGCCGCTCGACAAGCTCTCGACCATGTAAGGCGGCGGCAGGACGACAAGACGCACGTCCTCGTCGGGGTCGACGCCGCCGGCCGCCATCCAGAAGCGGAGCTGGTAGTTGTGATGCGAGAACGGGAACGTCATGCCGAAGGTCAGCGGCTCGGCATTGCGGCTCCTGCGCTCCTCGATCAACCGCGCCAGCGCCCGCGCCGACACCATCGGATCGGCGAGGCTGCCATCGGCGACGCTCGACAGCGCGGCATGGAGCCTGGTCGAGACGGTGACGGCATTGCCGTTCAGGCCCAGATTGAAAGGCGCAATCAGCGGCACTCGCACATGGCCGATTCCGAGCGACGAGGCGATCGCCACCGGCAACAGAAGATGCGCGGCGTCGAACAGGCCGATATTGAGCTTGTCGCGGACATTCGACCACGACACTTCGCGGACGAGATCGACCGCGATGTCTTCCTGCGCGGCGAAGCCGCAATCGACCGCCGCGATCAGCGCCGCAGCATCGACCAGCGGAATATATCCGATACGGAGATGGCGCCCGTTCACTTGAACATCTCCGCCGTGGTAATGACCGATTGCGCGATATCGGCAATCTTCTTGTTCTCGTTCATCGCCGTCTTGCGCATCAGCGCATAGGCATCGTCCTCGGACAGGTTCTTCGCCTTCATCAGGATGCCCTTGGCGCGGTCGATGACCTTTCGCTCCAGCAAGGCGTCCTTCGCTTCGTCCAGTTCGCTTTGCAGGCGGGAGAAGGCGTTGAAGCGTGAAATGCAGAGATCGAGAATGGTCTTGATACGGTCTTTCTGAAGATTGCCGACGATATAGGCCGAGACGCCGGCGTCGACCGAGGCCTGGATCGAGGCCGTATCGCTCTGGTCGACGAACATCGCGATGGGCCGTTTAACAACGCGGCTCATCTGGAACATCTGCTCGAGCATGTCGCGGCTCGGGCTTTCCAGGTCGATGAGGATGACGTCGGGATCGAGGGCATAGATGCGCGCGAGCAGGTTGCGGGTCTCGTCGATGCGCTCGACCTGGGTAAATCCGGCCTCGCGCAGGCCGTCTTCGAGAATGGCGGCCCGGATCGGGCTTTCGTCAACGATCGCGATCTTCAGCGACGCGTCGCGCGAACCGCCCTGCGGCTGTGAGCCGGGGTCAGAACCTTTGCGCGTTTCAGCCACAGACACACTTTCCGCCACCGCGCCCGTGGTCCCGGGCGCGCGGCCATTAGCCATTCGTTCGTGCAATCGCTCTCATGCAAGACCTATTCCAATTGGCGACGGCCCGTCGTGCACGTGGGTATGTCTCGAATGGTCAAGGTGCACAAAACGCAGGCGCGGCCTGCCTCAAGCTTTGGAACGGCTTCCGGTTCTGAATTGATAGAAAGCGAGGCAACATCCCTGTCTGCCAAGACCCTGAGCCTGTTGCGTAATCGGAATGCAGCCGCTGGCAGCAGCGAGGCAAAAGACCTTACGGCGAAGTGCCGCCATCCAGCGCTTCAGGACTGAAATATGTCAGCACTGTGAATAGTTGTTGCAATGCACCGATTTTGATGTTGCAATGCACTTGGCTCGAATAGTCGGAGGGGTCGACTATGACGATCGCGAAACGTCTGCAACGCCAGGCCGATACGTGCGCGCAACTGGCCGCGACCACTTATGACGAGGAAAGCCGCGAGCGCTACCTGCGGCTGGAGCAGCTCTACCGGCACATGATCGCCACCGACGGCGAGGCCGAGGTCCACTTCGCCGGAACCCTGAAATCCGAGTCCACCGAACGACGATTGAGCTGAAGGGCGCGCTGCACTTCAGCGCGCCGGGATCACCGCCGTCGCCTCGATCTCGACCTTGGCACGATCCTCGATCAGCGCCATCACGACCAATGCCGACATCGCCGGAAAATTCTTGCCGATGACGCGGCGATAGGCCTCGCCGAGTTCTCTTTGCCGCGACAGGTATTCGCGCTTGTCGGTGAGATACCAGGTCAGGCGCACCAGGTGCTCCGGCCCGCCACCCGCTTCCTTCACCACGGCGACGACGTTCTTCAGCGCCTGCTCGACCTGAGCGATGAAATCGTCGCCGACGAGTTCGCACTTCTCGTTCCAGCCGATCTGGCCGGCGATGAAGACCTGCCGGCCTTCCGCCGCCACGCCATTGGCATAGCCCTTCGCCGGCGCCCAGCCCTGCGGGTGGATAATCTCGATGGTCATGTCTGCTCTCGCAATCTGAAGCGCTGGATCTTGCCGGTCTGCGTCTTCGGCAGGGCCTCGACGAAATTGACCGCACGTGGATATTTGTAGGGCGCGATGGTCGCCTTGACGTGGTCCTGCAATTTCTTTCGGCACAGGTCGTCAGCCTCGACATTCGCCTTGAGAACGACATAAGCGGCGACGATCTCGCCGCGATCTTCGTCGCGTTTGCCGATCACCGCGCATTCGGCGACATCCGGATGCGACAGCAACGCCGCCTCGACCTCCGGTCCCGCGATGTTGTAGCCGGCGGAGACGATCATGTCGTCGGCGCGGGCGACGAAATGGAAGTGGCCATCCTCATCCTGCATGAAAGTGTCGCCGGTGATATTCCAGCCGTCGCGCACATAGCTGGCCTGGCGTTTGTCGGCAAGATAACGGCAGCCGGTCGGCCCGCGCACCGCCAGGCGGCCGATCTCGCCGCGCGGCACTTCATTCATTTTATCGTCGACGACCTTGGCGACATATCCGGTCACAGGCTTGCCGGTCGCGCCCGGACGCGCTTCGCCCATGCGGTTGGAGATGAAGATGTGCAGCATCTCGGTCGAGCCGATGCCGTCGAGGATCGGCTTG
This sequence comes from Pseudomonadota bacterium, assembly GCA_023432845.1. GTDB lineage: Bacteria > Pseudomonadota > Alphaproteobacteria > Rhizobiales > Xanthobacteraceae > Pseudolabrys. The sequence goes on along the minus strand of JAEZEY010000485.1, from coordinate 1,474 downwards.
CCGGTCTTCGACGTCCACTGCTCGAACACCGGCCCCGGCAAGGTTTCGCCAGCCGACACCGCAATGCGCAGCGATGACAGATCGGCGCCCTTTTCCATCGCCGCCATCATGGCGCGATAGGCGGTCGGTGCGGTGAAGCAGATCGTCGCCTTGTAGGTTTCGATGATCTGGATCATGTTCGGCGGCGAGGCATTTTCCAGCAATGTCGCGGCGGCGCCGAAGCGTAGCGGGAAAATCGCCAGCCCGCCGAGGCCGAAGGTGAAAGCGAGCGGCGGCGAGCCGACGAACACATCCTCCGGCGTCACCTTGAGTACTTCACGCGCATAGCCATCGGCGATCATCAGGATGTCGCGATGGAAATGCATGGTCGCCTTCGGCTCGCCGGTCGTGCCGGACGTGAAGCCGAGCAGCGCGACGTCGTCACGACCGGTCTTCACGGCGTCGAACTTCACCGGCTTGTCGAGCGCGATGCGGTCCAACTCGGCATCGTGGTTCTGCGTGCCGTCGAACGAGACGACCTGCTTGAGATACTTGCTGGTCTTGGCGCATGCGATCAATTCATCGGAAATGCGGCTGTCGCACAGCGCCAGGCTGATTTCGCCCTTGTCGACGATCTTGCTCAGTTCGCCGGCGCGCAACATCGGCATGGTATTGACGACCACGGCGCCGGCCTTGGTCGCGGCCAGCCAGGCGGCCACCAGCGCCGGATTGTTGCCGGAACGGATCAGCACCCGGTTGCCCGGCTTGACGCCGTAGTTCTCGACCAGCGCATGGGCGAGCCTGTTCGACCAGTCGGTCAGCTCCTTGTAGGTGCGACGGCGACCATTGCCGATCAGCGCGATATTGTCGCCGAAGCCGCGCTCGACCATGCGGTCGGTAAGCTCGACCGCGACATTGAGATAGTCCGGGTACTGGAATTCCGGGCGATCGAGGAGAATCTCGGGCCACAGCTCGAAGGGAGGCAGGTTATCGCGCGTGAACGTATCCACATGCGCGGTGGGACCAAGTTTGATCTGGGGCATCCTTAGCGCTCCGCCATTGATGTGACTGCCCGGCTGATAATGATCTTCTGGACGTCCGACGCGCCTTCGTAGATGCGCAGCGCGCGGATTTCGCGATACAGCGTCTCGACCGGATGGCCGGAGCGGACGCCATCGCCGCCGTGAATCTGCACGGCGGCATCGATCACGCGCTGCGCGGACTCGGTGGCGTAAAGCTTGGCCATGGCCGCTTCGCGCGACACCCGCGCGGCGCCCATGTCCTTGGTCCACGCCGCGCGATAAACCAGCAGCGCCGCGGCATCGATGTCGAGCGCCATGTCGGCGATGTGGCCCTGCACCATCTGCAGCTCGCCAAGCGGCGCGCCGAACAGCTGGCGCGAGCCGGCGCGCTTGACGGTCTCATCGAGCGCCCGACGGGCAAAGCCCAAAGCCGCGGCGCCGACCGTTGTGCGGAACACATCGAGCGTTGCCAT
>JAEZEY010000257.1 GCA_023432845.1 Pseudomonadota bacterium | reverse complement strand
TATCAGCACACCGGCGTCACGCCGGATATCATGGGTCTCGCCAAGGCGCTCGGCGGCGGCTTCCCGATCGGCGCCTGTCTCGCCACCGCGGAAGCGGCCAAGGGCATGACCGCCGGCTCGCACGGCTCGACCTTCGGCGGCAACCAGCTCGCCATGGCGGCCGGCAATGCCGTGCTCGACATCGTCGCCGACAAGGCGTTCCTCGACGAGGTCAAGCGCAAGGGCCTGCTGCTGAAACAGCGGCTCGCCGAGATCAAAGACCGCTATTCGTCGGTCGTTGCCGAGGTGCGCGGCGAGGGCTTGCTCATCGGCCTGCGCATGGTGCCGCCGGTCGGCGAGATGGTCGACGAACTGCGTAACGAAGAGATGATCACGGTCGCTGCCGGCGACAATGTCGTGCGCCTCTTGCCGCCGCTCATCATCAGCGATGACGAGATCGGCGAAGCCGTGAACCGCATCGAGCGCGCCTGCGCGAAGCTTGCCCAGGCGCATCCGCGGCAAGCCGGCAAGCCGGGAGCAGCGGCATGAGCGGCGCCAACAATCAGGTCAGGCACTTCCTCGACCTCGCCGACATTCCGAAGCCGACGCTGAAGGAGATGATCACCCACAGCCGCGCCATGAAGGCGGCGCAGAAGCGCGGGCAGGGGCCGAGGCCCCTCGAAGGCAAGACTTTGGCGATGATCTTCGACAAGCCCTCGACCCGCACCCGCGTGTCGTTCGACGTCGGCATGCGCCAGCTCGGCGGCGAGGCGATCATGCTCACTTCGCAGGAAATGCAGCTCGGCCGCGGCGAGACACTCGCTGACACCGCACGCGTCCTGTCGCGCTTCGTCGATGCCATCATGATCCGTACGCTGAGCCATGAGGAGGTCGCCGAAATCGCGGCCAACGCCACCGTGCCCGTGATCAACGGCCTGACGCGCCGCTCGCATCCCTGCCAGGTGCTGGCCGACGTCATGACCTTCGAGGAACATCGCGGGTCGATCACGGGCCGCACCATCGCCTGGACCGGCGATGCCAACAATGTCTGCGCCTCGCTGATGCATGCTGCCGAGCGCTTCGATTTCGAGCTGCGCGTGGCCTGCCCACCGGAGCTCAAGCCGAAGAAATGGCTGGTCGACTGGGTGAAGGCGTCCGGCGCCAACATCACGATCGGCGACGATCCGGAAGCGGCGGTCAAGAATGCCGACTGTGTCTTCACCGACACCTGGGTGTCGATGGGTGACCGCGAGGCCAAGCATCGTCACAACATTCTCAAGCGCTACCAGGTCAATGCCGCGCTGATGGCCAAGGCCAAGCCGGACGCGCTGTTCATGCACTGCCTGCCGGCGCATCGCGGCGAGGAAGTCACCGACGAGGTGATGGACGGGCCGCAGTCGGTGGTGTTCGACGAGGCCGAAAACCGCCTGCACGCCCAGAAGGGCCTGCTGGCCTGGTGCCTGCACGCGGAGAACGCGTAACCGCCCGTCATTCCGGGGGCGCTCGCGTAGCGAGCGAACCCGGAATCCAGACGACGGCACCGGAGAATGTTTCTGGACTCCGGGTTCGCGCTTTAAGCGCGCCCCGGAATGACGAGATCCAAGGGACTCGTCTTTCGTCCGTCGCCCCCTACATAACCCGCATGACAGAAACTATGGCCAATTCCCCCGATACTTCCCTCCCCGAGCGCGCCCCGTCTGCCATATCGATCGATGACGCCGTGACGCCGTTCGAGGTGGCAAGCCTCGACCTGCGCGGCCGGTTGGTCCGGCTCGGGCCGATGGTCGATGAAATCCTGTCCAAGCACGCCTATCCGCTGCCGGTCGCAAAGCTTCTGGGCGAGGCCATCGTGCTGACAGTGATGCTCGGCTCGTCGCTGAAAATGCAGGGCCGTTTCATCCTGCAGGCCCAGACCGACGGCCCGGTCGGCCTGCTGGTCGTGGACTACACCACCCCCGGCCGCGTTCGCGCCTGCGCCCGCTATGGCGCGCCGGGCGTCGAGGCGCTAGTCGCCGCCGGCGAAGCCACGTCAGGCAATTTGCTCGGCAAGGGCCATCTCGCCATGACCATCGATCAGGGTGAGAATACGCAGCGCTATCAGGGCCTCGTCGCGCTCGATGGCATGTCGCTCGAGGACGCCGCGCATGAATACTTCCTGCGCTCGGAACAGATCCCGACGCGAGTGCGTCTTGCCGTGGCCGAGGAGATCATGCCCGGCACCGGCGCCGGCAGCCATCGCTGGCGCGCCGGCGGCGTGATGCTGCAATTCCTGCCGAAGTCACAGACACGGGCACAGACCGATCTGCATCCGGGCGATGCGCCGGAAGGGCTCGAGGTCGCGCCGGTGATCGAGGACGACGCCTGGGTGCAGGGACGGGCGCTGCTCGAGACCGTGGAGGATATCGAACTGATCGATCCGGAGCTGTCGAGCGAGCGTCTGGCCTACCGGCTGTTTCATGAGCCCGGCGTGCGCGTGTTCAATGCGCTGGAGGTCAAGGCGCAGTGCTCGTGCTCGCGCGATGCCGTCGAGGCCATGCTCAAGAGCTTCTCGCAGGACGACCGCGATCACATGGTCGAGGATGGCAGAATTTCCGTGACCTGCGAATTCTGCAGCTCGACCTATGTGTTCCAGCCGGAAGACGTCGGCGCGAAGGCGAATTAACTTTGCGCCGGCATTAACCTTGCGGCGGATGCGATAACACGGCCCGACTCTCGGTCAGGGAGTCTGGGCCGATGTTATTTCTGACTAGAGTTTTGATCGCGGTGCTTGTCTCTATGTCTCCGGCCCTCGCGCAAACTTGCCCGGCGCCTTTGGCGAAGGCACGCAAGCTGGTGTTGGTCACGCCAGACACCATGACAAGCACGACCGCGACGATGCAGCGCTATACGCGCAGCGCGGTGAACGGGCCTTGGCGGGCCGACGGTGGACCGATTACGGCGACGATTGGCCGTGGCGGTACCGCGTGGTCCTATGTTTTCCGGTCTTATGCGGCACCCGGCGAACCGGTGAAGGTCGATGGCGACAAGCGCGTACCTGCCGGCATCTACCCAATCGGTCGCAGCTTCGGTTTCGGACTTTCGCGCTTGCGCGGTTACATGCGTATCGGCGAAGGCATGACCTGCGTCGACGATCCGTCTTCGCCGGCTTACAACACCATCACCTCGCGCGCGAAGGTCGGCTGGAAAGTCAGCGGCGAGAACATGTGGCGCATACCGGAATATCGGCGCGGCCTGGTCGTCGACTATCCGACCGACCGCGCCGCCAAGGCCGGCTCCTGCATCTTCATCCATGTGCGCAAGCCGGGCGCGCCCGGCACGTCAGGCTGCGTGTCGCTGCCGGAACCGGAAGTCGAACGCTTGCAGTATTTCGCCTCGGGCGGCGCCGTGCTCGCCGTGGTGCCGCGTCAGGCGCTTGGCCGGTTCTCGGGGTGTTTGCCCAACTAGTTCAGCACGCGCTTGCCGCTCTGCGGCGCGTCGAGCGAGAACAGCGGGATGTCGATCTGGAATGGCCGGCCGTCCTCGGTGATCATGCCGTAGGACCCTTCCATGAAACCCGAGGGCGTCGGCAGCGGCACGCCGCTGGTATACTCATAAGACTCGCCGGGCTTCAGCACCGGCTCCTCGCCAACCACGCCGGTGCCTTTCACCTCCTGCAGCCGCCCGAGCGCATCGGTGATCTTCCAGTGCCGGGTCTTGAGCTGGACGGTCTCGTCGCCGTGATTGACGATGTCGATGGTATAGGCCCAGAAAAAATAGCCGCTGGCCGGCGACGATCTGTCCGCGAGGAAGCGGGGCTTTACGGTCACCTCGATCTTGCGGGTTACGGCGCGGTACATCTTATGCCTTAATTCGAACCGACGATCGCTATGGTTGGGTCGCGCGACTCGCGACGATTATGGCCGATGCGGTGGACGAAAGAAAAGCGGTCTATGGTTCCGACCTCGAGCGAACGCGACCTGCGCCTCGATCTGTTCCGCGGGCTCGCCCTCTGGCTCATCTTTCTCGACCACATCCCGTCCAATGCGGTGAGCTGGATCACGATCCGCAACTACGGCTTCTCCGACGCAACTGAAATCTTCGTCTTCATCTCCGGTTACACCGCGGCCTTCGTTTACGGCCGGGCGATGCAGACCAGCGGTTTCATTGTCGCCGGCGCGCGCGTGCTCAAGCGCGCGTGGCAGATCTACGTCGCACACGTGTTCCTGTTTGCCATCTATCTCGCCGAAATCTCCTACGTCTCGCAGTCCTTCGAGAACCCGCTCTATACGGAAGAAATGGGCGTGCTGAACTTTCTGCAGAATCCGGACGTCACCATCATTCAGGCGTTGCTGCTGAAATTCAAACCGGTGAACATGGACGTGCTGCCGCTCTACATCGTCCTGCTGGTGTGCTTTCCGCCGTTCCTTTGGCTCCTATTACGTTCGCCAGGTCTTGGTCTTCTGGCCTCCGGCGCAATCTACGCGCTGGCTTACGTGTTCAATTGGAACCTGCCGGCCTGGCCCCGGGGCGAATGGGTGTTCAACCCGTTCGCCTGGCAGTTTCTGTTCGTGTTCGGCGGCTGGTGCGCGCTCGGCGGCGCGGCGCGGCTGTCGCGGGTGATCAATTCGCCAATCACGCTGGCGCTTGCCGTGCTCTATCTGCTGTTCGCCTTCGCCATCGTCCTGACGTGGTATTTCCCATTCCTCGGCGTCTACGTGCCGCGCTTCATCAGCGCCAACATCTATCCGATCGACAAAGCCGGCATGGACGTGCTGCGCGTCCTGCACTTCCTGTCGCTGGCGATCGTCACGGTGCGGCTGGTGCCGCGCGAGTGGCCGGCGCTCAGGTCGCCCTTCTTCCGGCCGGCCATTCTGTGCGGCCAGCATTCGCTCGGCATCTTCTGTCTCGGCGTGTTCCTGTCCTTCGCCGCGCACTTCGTCTTCACCGAAGTCTCCAACCGGATCCCGGTCCAGTTCCTTGTCAGCCTGGCCGGGATCGCCATCATGGCGGGCGCCGCATGGCTGATTTCATGGTACAAAAAGATCGAGAGACAGGGGCCGCGGCCCCCGGTTGTCAAACCGGGTTTCGCGGGGGGCGAGTGATGAAAGGGCGGCGAACCGGGGCAAGGGCCGTGCCGATGCTGGCGCAGTTCGCCAGGCTGTGCCTTGCAATGATGGCATTCGGTGCCAGCGTACCGGCATTCGCCGGCCATCCCGCCGACTGCCGGGTCGACGACGTATCGTCGGAAATTTCCTTCCCTCTGGTGCATGTCAGACAGGCGATCGCCAACAAGAAGCTGTCGATCCTGGTCATCGGCACCGGCTCTTCACAACTGGGCGGCGCCGGCAAGGATGCCTATCCCGCGCGGTTGCAGGCTGCGCTCGGCCGCGTACTGCCCGGCGTGGCAGTGGCGGTCGCCGCAGACGTGGCGCAGAAAAGAACAGCGGCCGTCATGGTCAAAGCCTTGCCGCCGGCTTTGGCGGCCACCAAGCCGAATCTCGTCCTGTGGCAGACAGCGACGGTCGATGCGATCCAGGCAGTCGATCCGGATCAGTTCAGCGAAGCGCTCGACAAGGGCGTGCAACTGGCGCGCGCCGCCGGCGCCGATGTTGTTTTCATCAATCCGCAATACAGCCCGCGCACTGAGTTCGTCATCGCGCTCGGAACTTACATCGAGAACATGCGCTGGGTCGCGATGCAGCAGGAAGTACCGGTTTTCGATCGGTTCAACCTGATGAAGGCATGGTACGATCGCGGTACCTTCGACCTCTATTCGACCACCAAAAAACTTGATATGGCTGGCCTCGTGCATGACTGCATTGGGCGGCTGCTCGCGGACCTCATTGTCGAAGCCGCAAAGCCCGACCCGGCAGCCATCGAGAAGAGCAAATAGCTACCTGTTAGATACTGGCGACGAGATACTTGCCTCCGGGGTTCACACTGTGATGCGTCTCACTTTCGCCGGCCCGGCGATAAAATTTCTCGCCGCGGTGCTCTTGATGTCTGTAATTGCCGCGCCGGCCAATGCCTCCAATCCGCCATGCCGGGCCCAGCAGAGCCTGATCGGTCTTGGCGGCTCGCTCGCGCAGGTGGCGCGCCGCATCGATGCCGGCCAGACCGTGATCATCGTCGCCATCGGCTCGTCATCGACCGCCGGCGCGGGCGCGACGTCACCGGCTATGAATTACCCGAACCGGCTGGCGGTCGAGCTGCAGCGCCAGTTTCCCAAGGCGCGCTTCAACGTGATCAATCAGGGCGTCAATGGCGAGGAAGTGGCGGACATGCTGCGCCGCTTCGATACCGATGTGATCGCCAACAAGCCCGACCTCGTGCTGTGGCAGCTCGGCACCAATTCTCTGATCCGCGATCATCAGATGAGCGATCGCGGCGCCTCCATCCGTATGGGTCTTTTCAGGATACGGGCGACCGGCGCCGACACGATCCTGATCGATCCGCAATACGCGCCGAAGGTGATCGCCAAGCCGCTGGCGCCGCAGATGGTTGACTTCATCGCCGAGATCTCGCGTGACGAGAACGTCGGCCTGTTCCGGCGCTTCGCGGTGATGAAGCACTGGAGCGAAGTCGAGCGCCTGCCGTTCGATGCCTTCGTCGTCGCCGACGGCCTGCACATGAACGACTGGGGCTACGGCTGCATGGCGCATAACCTTGGCGTCGCGATCGCCGAGACGGTGAAGCGTCCGATCGTGGCGGCCAAGGCGGCCGCGAAGTAGTGCGGCGGCCCGCGGGCCTCACACCTTTTCGAGCGCCGCCAGCAGATCCTCGGCGATATCGTCCGGGTGTTCGAGCCCGCACGACAACCGCACCAGCCCGTCGCCGATGCCGAGTTCGGCGCGCTGTTCCGGCGTCAGACGCTGATGCGTCGTCGTCGTCGGATGTGTGATCAGGCTCTTGGCGTCGCCGAGATTGTTGGTGATCAGGATCAGCTTGAGCGCATTGAGGAAGCGGAACGCTCCTTCCTTGCCGCCCTTGATCTCGAAGGCGATCAGCGTCGAGCCGGCCTTCATCTGCTTCTTCACGATATCGGCCTGCGGATGGTCGGCGCGGCCGGGATAGATCATCCGCGTCAGCTTGTCGTGGCCGGCGAGCCGGTCGGCGATCGCGGCCGCGGTGTTGGTCTGCCGCTCGACGCGCACGGCGAGCGTTTCTAGCCCCTTGAGCAGCACCCAGGCGTTGAACGGCGGCAGGGTTGGGCCGGTCTGGCGCAGCAGGTTGTGATAGTGGTCGGCGATAATCTTTTCGCTGGCCAGAATGACACCGCCGAGCACGCGGCCCTGGCCGTCGATGTGCTTGGTCGCGGAATAGACGACGACGTCGGCGCCCAACTGAAGCGGGCTCTGATACAGCGGCGTCGCGAACACATTGTCGACCACCAGCTTGGCGCCGACGCCATGCGCGATCTCCGCGATCGCCGTAATGTCGTAGACCTCGAGCGTCGGGTTGGTCGGCGTCTCCAGGAACAGAACCTTGGTCTCCTTGCGCACCGCCTTGCGCCAGGCATCGAGATCCTTGCCGTCAACCAGCGTGAAGGTGACGCCGAAGCGCGCCAGCCATTCCTCGATGACCCATCGACACGAACCGAACAGGGCTTTGGCGGCGACGACGTGATCACCAGCTCGCACAAGGCCCATCAGCGCGTTGGTCACGGCGGCCATGCCGGTGACGGTGGCGCGCGCGGCTTCGGCGCCTTCGAGCGCGGCCATGCGCTTCTCGAACATGTCCATGGTCGGGTTCGAGTATCGCGAATAGACATAGCCCGGAATCTTGCCGGAGAAGCGCGCCTCGCAGTCTTCCGCGCTCTCGTAGCGATAGCCCTGCGTCAGGTAGATCGCCTCCGACATTTCATTGTACTGCGAGCGCAACGTGCCGGCATGCACCAGCCGGGTTTCGGGGCGGTAGTTCTTGGGATCGTTCGACGCCGACATCGTGGGCTCCTTCGGCCGGGCGCCGGGTGCGCTCGACCAATAAAAAACCGGCCGGAGGGGTTACCTCGGCCGGGGCCCATTATGTCCTGAGGGTGGTGAAACCCCGGGGGCAGCATGTCCACGGCCTTTTAGCGATTTGTTTTACGTGGCTGCAAGCCGGCCGGCTCAAATGACCACGGGATAAGGGCCTTTTAGCGGGCTGCGCGGCTTCCCGTCAAGCGGCCGGTTGGGTTAGATCGGCACCCACCAGAGAGGTTGGGGCGTGTCGCTGACTTTCGCCAAAGATGCCAAGGGCATTTTGCCCGACACCATGATCGAGCAGCTCGCCGCCGACGGCGCGATCCGGCGCGAGAAGGATTTCGCGCCCGACCAGATTCAGCCGGCGAGCCTCGATCTGCGTCTCGGCGCGGTGGCCTACCGCGTGCGTGCCTCGTTTCTGCCCGGCACCGCCAAGGTCTCGCGCCGCATCGAGGAACTGACTTTGCATCAGTTCTCGTTGAAAGACGGCGCGGTGCTGGAGACCGGCTGCGTCTACATCGTGCCGTTGCTGGAAAGCCTGGCGCTGCCCGCCGACGTTGCCGCCGCAGCCAATCCCAAAAGCTCGACCGGCCGTCTCGACGTATTCACCCGCGTCATCGCCGACGAGATGCGCGGCTTCGACCGCATCGAGGCCGGCTACACCGGCCCGCTGTATGCCGAGATTTCGCCGCGCACCTTCCCGGTGCTGGTGCGCGAAGGCTCGCGCCTGTCGCAGATCCGCTTCCGCCACGGCCGCGCGCAGCTCGACGCCGACGCGCTCAAGGCGCTGCACAAGGAGCAGCGTCTCGTCGATAGCGACGACGCCGATCTTTCCGAAGGCATTGCGGTCAGTGTCGATCTGTCCGGCGCCATAGCCGGTGAGGGCAGGGCCGGCATCGTCGGCTATCGCGCCAAGCGCCACACCGCGGTAATCGATGTCGAGCGCCGCGCCGGTTATAACGTTGCCGACTTCTGGGAGCCGATCGACGCGCGGCCGGACCAGCGCCTCATCCTCGATCCCGACGAGTTCTACATTCTCGCTTCCAAGGAAGCGGTGCAGGTGCCGCCCGGCTTCGCCGCCGAGATGGTGCCGTTCGATCCCCTGGTCGGCGAATTCCGCGTGCATTATGCCGGTTTCTTCGATCCCGGCTTCGGCTATGCCGGCGCCGGCGGCAAGGGTTCGCGCGCGGTGCTGGAAGTGCGCTCGCGCGAAGTGCCGTTCATCCTCGAGCACGGCCAGATCGTCGGCCGTCTGGTCTACGAGAAGATGCTTGGGCTTCCGAAGACCTTGTACGGGCAGAGCATCGGCTCGAACTACCAAGCGCAGAGCCTGAAGCTCTCCAAGCATTTCAAGGTGTGAGCCGTGGCCCGTGCGGCCGCAACCATTCGCCGCCTGCCGCGTTATGCGCCCAGCGACTGAAGGGGGTTCTCATGAGCATCATCTGGACAATTATTATCGGCTTCGTGGCCGGGGTCGTGGCCAAGTTCATCTCGCCGGGTCCCAACGAGCCGTCCGGCTTCATCCTGACGACCGTACTCGGCATCGTCGGCGCATTCGTCGCGACCTGGCTCGGCCAGCAGATTGGCTGGTACCAGCCGGGGCAAAGCGCCGGCTTTATCGGCGCGGTGGTGGGCGCCATTATTGTGCTGGCGATCTGGGGCATGATCGCCAGACGCCGCGCGCATTAAGCGCGGCCATCCGGACAGGGCAGACGGCCCTTGCCGCGCCACCTTGGCTTTGGCTAAGGTCCGGCCCGACGCGGGCGTAGTTCAATGGTAGAACGGCAGCTTCCCAAGCTGCATACGAGGGTTCGATTCCCTTCGCCCGCTCCAAATCCGCTTAACCTCTCGTTTGCCGCTCGCCGCTACCATCGCGGCATGTTCGCGCGCGCCGCCATTATATTTGCCGCTGTGCTGAGTTCGACCTGTGCTGCTCAGGCGGCCGACCTCGGCGAAACCTGGTCCGTCGACTGCAACTGCGGTTCCGACATGATCGTGATCTACGATTCCGAGCCGGGCGTCATCACGCGCCAATGGAAATCGGATTGCGACTGCCGCTATGTGCCGGACCCGCACCGGCCTTATCGCCTGGCCGTGCCGGCTGGGCCTCGGTTCGAGTTGATCGGGGATCCATGGCGGAGGTGACGGCGATCATCCGAAGGTAGCGGGCGCAGCCACAAACCGTGCATCCAGCCCGGCATCGCGCACCAGCACCGGCTTCGGCGTCTCTTCGCCCAGAGCGATCAGTGGCCTCAAGTCCGACGCCTGCGAGTCGGTGAGCAACAGCATCTTGCGGTTATCGAGAATGAGCCACTCGCCATCGATGCGCGCCGCGGTGACGGCGTGATCCTCGCCGTTGCTGTCATTGCGAACGATGACGAGCTTGAGATCGTCGGCACTCATGCCGGCCTCGCGCAGAGCGACATATTTGGCGATGGCATAGTCCTCGCAATCGCCGCTGCCCGATGCGAATGTCAACAAGGGCGACTGCCAGATATCGGCCGCGCCGGACTGCGTGGTGTCACGCGAAAAGCGGATCGCCAGATTGACGGCACGATTGATCAGACCGGCGCGGGCGCGCCCGGTCTCATTGCGCGCCGTATCCACGATCGACAGAAAGCGCGCCGTCGAAGCCGGGCACGCTTCAGGCATCTGCCGGCACAGCGCGATGACGCGCGTCTCGAACCCGATGACCAATTGCAGGTTCTTCCACTTCGCGGCCATTGCATCCGCAGACGCTTCCGAAATCGCCGGGCGCGCCAGGTTGAACGGCGCGGCGAGTGGCGGCGGCAGTTCGACCGGTGCATCGAACGGCACCAGCGCTATTTGTATCGACGATAGGGCAGACTCTGCGCGCGCCTTGTTGTGGCATGCGCAGAACATGATCACGCCTAGAATGGCGGCAAGGCAAAGCCACGCCCGCCATTGCGACCGGATAACCATCGAACGCCCCTGTCGGAGCGGCGCACCAGTCTTTATTGGCCGGTGTCGGTCCGCTCGTCAGGAGCATCGATAAGAGATAAGCGGCTGCGGCCCGGTTAAGCCGAAACAGTCTGCCGGTGTACTTTCGGCGAGACAGTGAATCGGTCGTGAAACCGTGGTCTTGTTGGCAATTCGTTAGTCATACGCTTCCCCTCCTGCTCGCGGCACGCTAGGAATTACACGGTTACTGAATGCTTGGCGCTCGTGCCAATCCATGCTTTTTTGCGCCGGAGAGAAGAACGCAGTGCTGGGGGGCGATCGTGATGGCGGATAACGCCGCAAATTCTCCGCCACCTGTGCCGTCGTGGGGCGCGGAACTAAGCGCCGGCGTCAGCGTCGGATTGCTTGCGATTCCACTCTCATTGGCGCCGGCGGTCCTGATTTTCTCGCCGCTCGGCCCCGCTTACGCCGCGACCGGCGCAACCGCCGGCCTGATCGGCGCCGTCGTCGGCGGCACTATCGCGGCGCTGTTCGCCACATCGTCCTTCGTCGTGACGGTGCCCCGCGCATCGAACGCGCTTATCTTGTCCACAGTCATTGCAACGTTGATGACGCGTCCGGCCTTCGCCGGAAACGACCAGCTGATCATTGCGATGGCCGCGCTCTGCGTGCTGCTCGCCGGGCTGTGGCAAGTGCTGTTCGGCATATTCCGCGTCGCGCGCATCATCAAGTTTACGCCGCATCCGGTGTTCGCTGGCTTCTTGAACGGCGTCGCCCTGCTGCTGATCGATTCGCAGATTTTGCCGTTCTTTCGGGATGCCAACGGGGGGCTGACGCTGATGCCGTCGGCCGATCAGCTCACGATGCTGGCCTTTGCCTTGGCGCTCGCTGTCTTTGCCGTTAGTTACGGGCGGCTGGCGGCCTGGTTGGCTCTGCCTCGCTGGCTTGCGCGCGTGCCCGGCACGGTCGTCATCTTCGCTGTCGGCACAGCGGCCTATTTCGCCGTAGAGGCGCTCTGGCCTCAGGTCGAGCTCGGTCCGAGGCTCGGCGCGCTCCATATTTCACTCGATCTGCCGTTGGTCCACATTGCCGATCCGGGCAATTTGAGCCCGGTGCTCGCGGCCGGCTGGAATCTGCTGCTGGTCTCTTTCGTGCTGGCCCTGGTGGCAAGCATGGAAACCTTGATGTCCTTTCGCGCTGCGCAGCAATTGGCGGACGTCGAATTTCATCCGGTACGCGATCTGGCGGCCCAGGGAATCTCCAACACGGCGACGGCGTTTCTGGCCCCGGTCGCCAATTCCGCCTCTCCGGCTTTGCTGACGCTGGCATATCGCGGTGGCGGCCGCACGAGAGCGACCGGGTTGTTTGCCGCGGCGGCCGTCCTGTTGGTCGGCGTCGTAGGCTCCGGTATCCTTGCGCAGGTCCCGACGATCGTGCTCTCGGCCACACTGATCGCAACCGGCATCTCCATGATCGACGCATGGAGCGTTCGGCTTGCGGCGAACTATTTGACGGGCAAGTCGCCGCATGCGCGGCACCGCGACGCGATGGACCTTGTCGTCGTGGTGGCCGTCATGGGAATCACCGCTTTGACGACGGTCGTGATCGGCGTTGTCGTGGGCTGTGTATTGTCGGCGCTGATCTTCGTCATCAACATGAGCCGGCCAGTGGTGCGCGCGCGACTGTACGGCGACAAGATATTCTCGCGGCGCATGCGTTCGGCGGACGATATTGCCATTCTCACGCGCACCGGCCGCCGACGCGCCGTGCTTCAGCTGGAAGGGGTGTTGTTCTTCGGCAATGCCGAAGATCTCGCACGGCATGTGAAGGAAATCGAGCCGGACCTCGACACGATTGTCGTCGACATGAGGGCGGTGACCGATATCGACGTGTCGGGCATGACGATTCTACGCTCCTTGACTCACCGCAGCCGCGAGCGCGGCAAGCATTTGCTGTTCTGCAATGTGCCCGAGCATCTCCTGGCGACGATCCGTAGCCTTTACGACAGCGCCGATGCCGCCGATGCCGTCATCAAGCCTGATCTCGAATCCGCGCTGGAGTGGATCGAAGAAGAATCGCTGCGCGAGAGCCTCCATGAGCGCGGCGCGCTGAGTCTGCTTCCGCTTGAGGAAATCGACTTTGTCGAAGGACTCACGGAAAATGAACTTGCCGAGCTTCGCGGCGTTCTCAAGCTGCGCCATTTCGAATCCGGCGAGGCCATCTGCCGCGAAGGCGATGCCGGCGACCGCATGTGGTTCCTGGGTCAGGGCAGCGTCAGCGTGCGCCTTCAGGTCGGAGATGGGCGCGGCTCCCGGCGACTAGCAAGCCTTGGCCGCGGCACCATGTTTGGCGAAATGGCATTGCTGGAGGGAGCCGTTCGATCAGCTTCTATTGTCGCCGACGAGCCGGTCGTCTGCTACGAGCTGGCGAGCGAGGATTTCGACCTGCTGCTCCGGGAGAAGCCAGCCGTCGCCACCAAGATCATGCGTAACGTGGCGCGGGAATTGACGCGGCGCTTGCGGCGGACTTCAGAGGAACTCCGGCACGCCGCCAGCTAACGGCCGCCGGTCCGACCCGCCGGCTTGGCGCGTCGATGTTACAGATCGATGATCTGCCCTTCGCGCGCGGTCAGCGTGCCCGGGCGCGCATCGGCGGCATCGGCGGCCAGCGCGTCCATGAAATCGTCGTCGTGCGACGGGTCGTGGTGAAACAGGCAGAGCGTCCTGGCGCCGGCTTCGTCGGCGAGCTTGACCCCGCGATTCCAGGTCGAGTGGCCCCAGGTCTCGCGGGTCTTGATTTCCTCTTCGGTGAAGGTCGCATCGTAGACGATGAGATCGGCGTTGCGCGCCAGCGCCACCAGCTCGCGATCGCGCTTGCCGGGGAAACCCGAAGTGTCGCTGATCAGCGCGAACACCTTGCCGCCGTATTCGAGGCGATAGCCGCTGGCGCCGTCGGGATGATCGAGCGGCGCGGTGTGCACGGTGACCCCGGGATGCGGTCTGAGCACGTCGCCGGAGACGAAGTCGTGATAGTCGATGCCGGCGAGGAAAATCTCGACCTCGACCGGAAATAGCGGCGAGCTCATTATTTTGCGCATCACCTGCTCGACGCTGCCATCGGGCAGCAGGTTGCCCGCCCAGATACCGACCTTGTAGCCGTCGACGAAGAACGGCGCGAAGAACGGCAGGCCGGTGACGTGATCGAGATGGCAGTGCGTGAGGAAGATATCGGCACTGCGCCGCACGGTGTCCTTCACGAGCGCGTTGCCGAGCTGGCGCAGGCCGGTGCCGGCGTCGAAGATCAGCACGTGGTCGCCGCAGTGGACCTCGATGCAGGGCGTGTTGCCTCCGTAGCGGATGGTGTCGGCGCCCGGGCAGGCGATGCTGCCCCTCACTCCCCAGAATCGTA